>JBKJOI010000136.1:0-6386 GCA_046595695.1 Haliangiales bacterium
CGCTCGCCGACGAGGCGGCGCTCGTGCAGGCGGGGTTCACCTGCTTCGACGCGGCCGGTGCGCTCGCGATGTCGCTCCACGCGGCGCTGCGCCGCCACGCGCACGAGTTCGTCGGCATCCAGGAGGCGCAGTCGTTGCTCGAAGGCCTCGAGAAGACGCACCCGGCGCTGGTGCGCGAGGTCGTGCCCAAGATCGTCTCGCCGCAGCTCATCACCGACGTGCTGCGCCGGCTGGTCGAGGAGGGCGTGTCGATCCGCGACCTGCGCTCGATCCTGGGCGCGATCGCCGACTGGGGCCGCGCCGAGAAGGATCCCGTGCTGCTGACCGAGTACGTGCGCATGGCGCTCCGGCGGCAGATCAGCTTCGCGCAGACGCGCGGCGGGCGCTCGCTGCCGGTGTGGCTGGTCGAGCCCATGATCGACGACGCCATCCGCGGCGCGATCACCAAGACGCAGACCGGCAGCTTCCTGGCGCTCGAGCCCGAGCTCTCGCGCGACATCCTGTCGTCGTTCCGGCGTGCCTTCGAGGCGCGCACGCCGGGCGCGCCGCCGCCGGTCGTCATCACCACGATGGAGACCCGGCGCTACATGAAAAAGCTCATAGAGATCGAGCATCCTGACGCGGTTGTGCTCTCCTTCCAGGAGCTCGCGCCGGGCGTCAACCTGCAACCGGTAGGACGCATCGGCGCGTCGTGACCCTCACCTTCCTCACGCAAATCACGCGACTGACACGACTCACATGAACAACTTGCTCACGCTCGCCATCCCCTATTTCGAGCAGCCCTCGGTCCACCTGGGGCCGCTCACCTTTCACACGTTCGGCGCGCTCGTCGCCATGGCCGTGCTGCTCGGCACCTGGATGCTGCGCAAGCGCGCCATCCAGGAGCACCTCGACCCCGAGGTCGGCGGCCGCATGGTGTTCTGGGTGCTCGTGTCCGGCTTCATCGGCGCGCATCTTTTCGACCGCTTCGTTTACTTCCCCGCCGACACGTTCGCCCGGCCGTGGACGATCCTGAAGGTCTGGGAGGGCATCTCGTCGTTCGGCGGCCTGTTCGGTGCCACGGTGGGCGCGGCCCTCTTCATCCGCAAGACCAAGATGGGGCCGGAGCGGTGGCGCTACCTGGACGCGTGCGCGTACGTGTTCGTGTTCGGGTGGATCCTCGGCCGCACCGGCTGCTTTACGGCGTTCGATCACCCGGGCACGCCGACCGACTTCTTCCTCGGGCAGTTCGACCGAAACGGCGTGCGCATCCACAACCTGGGGCTGTACGAGGCGCTCTACTTCGTGCCGCTCGCGGGGCTGTACTACGTGCTCGGCCGCAAGCGCCGCGCGCCCGGATTCTACGTGGCGCTCTTGTGCGTCCTGTACCCGCCGGTGCGCTTCGCGTTCGATTTCCTGCGCGTCATCGACGTGCGCTACTTCGGGCTGACGCCGGCGCAGTGGGGATCGATCGGGTTCGTGATCCTGGGCTTCTTCCTGTTCGCGTGGACGAAGCAGTTCGCGGCGGCGGAGGCTGCAGCGGAAGAGGCGCGTGCGGCGGGCGCGACGAGCGCGCCGCGTCGTGGCGGCGGCGGCGGCGGCGGCGGCGGCGGCGGCGGGAAGAAGCGGAAGTAGCGTGCACCGGATGCAGGTAGTCGTGGTCGTCGGGGCGCTGGCGTTCGTGGGCGCGGGGCTGCCTGCGTACGCGCAGGATTCGGATGCATCCGCGCCGGCGACGCAGCCCGCGCCCGATGCCGCGCCGGCGGCACAGCCGGACGCCGCGGAAAACGCCGGGCTCGCCGCGGAAGACGCCGCGACCGAAGTCGTCCTGCCCGCGCCACGTGCCTGGCACGTCTGGCTCGCGACCGGCGGCGTCCTGGCGCTCTTCGGGCCCGAGCCGGGGCTGTGGGCGGGCGCGGCGCTCTCTCGCGGCCGCTGGGGCGTGCGCACCGACGGATTCGTCTTCGGACGCGGCGACGATGCCGATTTCCTCGCCGCCGGCAGCATCACCTACGAGCTGGGTCGCACGCGGCGGCACCTGGTCATGACCGCGCGCGGCGGCGCCGGCGTGCGCTTCCCCGACGCGGTCCCCGTGCTCCTGGTCGGCCTGGGGACGCAGCTCGGCCTGATGAAGCGCGGGCCGCTCGTCCTCGGCCTCGACGTCGGGTTCCACGTCGATCTCGGCGACCTACCGCTCGACACGTATTTGGTGTCGATGCTCGCCCTCGGCCTGAGCTGGTAGGCGCGCTGCCCGCGACGCGCTACGGAATCTGCGCGAGCAGGCCGTTCTTCGCGATCCAGTCGAGGTAGTACTCGTCCTCGCGGCGCTCCTCGAGGTCGCCGCGTTCGCACGCGGCCTCGAGCGCCTTCTTGATGTCGCCGATGCGCTTCGACGGCGGGATGCCGAACCGTTCGGTGAGCGCGGTGCCGAGGCCCTTGGGCAGGGGCGGTTGCTTGGCGTCGAGCTCGCGCAGCTGCAGGATGCGCTCGTTCAGATCGTGGATCTGCTGCAGCAGCTCCTGGCGCCGGCCCGGGCGCTTCGACGTGATGTCGGCGCGCGACAGGTCGAGCAGATCCTTGAGGTGCTCGCCCATCTCGCGGTCGAAGCGCCGCACCGCGCTGTCGGTCCAGCCGTCGGAGTAGTGGCTGGCGCGCAGGTGGTGCAGGATCAAGAAGTGGACGGTGCCCTTCTGCGGCTTGTCGAAGCCGAAGCGGCGCGCGACCGGCGCGAACATGCGTGCGCCGACCTCGGCGTGGCCGTGGAAGTGGACGCCGCCGTCGCGCGTGAACGTGCGCCTCGGCACCTTGCCGATGTCGTGGAGCAGCGCGCCCCAGCGGACGTCGGGGCGCGGGACGGTCTGGCGCACGACTTGCTTGGTGTGCTCCCAGACGTCCTTGTGCTTGCGGCCGGCTTCCTGCGCCATGCCCACGGTGGCCTCGAGCTCGGGCAGCAGCAGCTTCACCGCGCCGATCTCCTGCAGCCACTGCAGCGCCACGTCGACGTCGCGGCCCATGAGCGTGGCCTCCAGCTCGGTGCGCACGATGACCGGCTCGGCGTGCTCGAGCGTGCCGAGCTCCTCCCTTGCCGCGCGCGTCATCGCCGCCGTGGGCAGCTTTCCATCGTGCGCGATCGCCGCCGCGAGGCGCAGCAGCGCCATCGGGTCCTGCTGCACCGAATCGCGCACGCGCGCCGCCGCGTCCGCTCCGTCGGCAACGTCGAACAAGCTGAGGATCGGCGAATCCATGGGCCGCATAGGCTAATTCACTTTCGGGGACGGTGTTCAGGAATTTACTTTTGGGCGCCCAACTATGCGAAACCTCGGCAGCCGGGCTCGATTCTGTGGAATGGACGGTGGCACGTGTGCCGTTCTGTCACGGGACCCTGAACGCGGGAATGCGTAATCACACATGAATTCACCGAAAGTAAATTCTGGAACACCGTCCCCGAAAGTTAACTCGCCGATAGGAGTGTTTGACTCGGGGGTCGGGGGGCTCACGGTGGTGCGGGCGGTGCGGGAGAGGCTGCCCGGCGAGCATATCTTGTACCTGGGAGACACGGCCAGGCTGCCGTACGGGTCGAAGAGCCCGGAGACGGTGGTGCGGTACTCGCTGGCGTGCACGAGGTTTCTCGTCGAGCGCGGCGTGAAGATGGTGCTGATCGCGTGCAACACGGCGTCGGCGTTTGCGTTGACGGCGCTGCAGGGGGCGTTCGAGCAGCCCGTGCTGGGCGCGGTCGAGCCCGGGGCGAAGAGCGCGTGGGCGGCGAGCAGGTCGCGGCACATCGGCGTCATCGGGACGCTGGGCACGATTCGATCGGGCGCGTACACGCAGGCGCTCGCGCGGCTCGGGGATGCGCAGGTGACCGGGCAGGCCGCGCCGCTGCTCGTGCCGCTCGCGGAAGAAGGCTGGACCGACGACGACATCGCGTACGCGATCGCCCTGCGCTACCTGGGCGAGCTGGCCGCGAAGGACGCGGCCATCGATACGCTGGTGCTCGGCTGCACGCACTATCCGCTGCTCGTGCCGGTGCTGCGGCGCGCCGCGGCGGCGACGTTCGCGCACGCCGTGACGCTGGTCGACTCGGCGACGGCCATGGCGGAGGCCGCGGCCACGGTGCTCGCCGCGAACGACGCACTGCGCACGCCGGCCGCGGGCGAGGCGCCGCGTGGATCGCTGCGCTGCTACGTCACCGATGCGTCGCGCCTGGATGACCTGGCGCCACGCTTCCTCGGTGAGCCGCTGGCCGACTTCGCCGCGGTCGATCTGGGCCTCTGAGGCGGCCGGGGCGGAGGTGCCCCGACAACAACCTGAGACGCTCCGGAAGCTGCTACGACGTCGACGACGACGTCGTAGACGCGCCGCCGAGGACGACCTTCTTGCGGTCCTCGGCGGCCTTGCGCTTGAGCGGCTCGAGCAGGGTGTCGAGCTTCTTCAGGCGCATGCTCAGCTTCTCTTCGTCGATCGGGTAGTCGGTCGCGAACGCGAGGCTGTCCTCGTAGAGCTCTTCGGCCGCCGAGTCGTCGTCCAGGTACGTGGGCAGCTTCTTGCCCTTGTAGACCTGCTTGCCGAGGGTCGCGACCTTGCCGGTGATCCAGTCGAAGGTGTCGCCCATGACCGATTTGCAGACGGCCATGTTCTCGTCGAGCGCGCCGTAGTACTCGGCGAAGCGCTCGCGGAAGTCACCCGCGCCCTCTCCGCCGCTCTTCTCGACGAACTGCAGCACCGCGCGGAGCAGCAGCACGTCGTCAGCGAAGCGCACGAAGTCGGCGTCGCCGGTGGTGTCGGGCGTGAGAACGAAGACGATCGCGCCTGCCGCCGCCTCCCGTGCTACCCGGTCCAGGTTCGGCTCGTCCTTCGCCTCGAAGAGAACTCGCAGATCATGAGGAAGCGAGACCAGCCAGCCTGACATGGTGGTCAGGAACCGGCGCGAGACATCCTGCGGGGTCGACACGAAAAAGCCTTCCTTTCGGGAACACGGTGAGGCCAGAGGTGAGGCCAGCAACGACAATAGCGTCCGTTCCTACCAGTTCCATTACGGATTTTCAAGCGTTGCGCGCGTGCTACAATCGCGGCTCGCCGTGGCCAAGCCGCGCTCACCCGTACTGGGGTTCAACCATAACGTCCGGCACGTTGGATGGCTGTTCCACGTGCAGACGGAGGATTCGGGAGTCTCGAACCCTCATATCTTCACACATCTCTTCCACGACGGCGTGATCCTGGCCTCGAAGAAGATGGTGTACGACGCCGACTCGGCCGTCGACATCGTGAAGGGCCTCATGCAGGCCCAGCACAAGTCGGTGCTGCGCGAGCTCAAGAGCGGCACGTTCGACGTCAAGATCAAGCAGTACCTGGGCGACGCACCGCGGGCCGCCAGCGAGTCCGACTACGACGAGGTCACCGTCGAGGCCGGCAGCGGCGAGACGCCGCTACGGAAGCCGGTACCCACATCCGCGCCGACCTCGGCGCCGATCACCATGGGCGCCGTCGGCGACTTCGCCCAGCCGCCGAGCGCGCCGCCGCCGCACGAGCTGTCCGCCTCGGCCTCGCCGGCCGACGTGTCGGCGGCCTTCCGCGCGATCAGCCACGCCTCCGCGCAGATGGCGACGGTGCGCTCCGGCACGACCAACCCGCCGCCGCTCGCCAGCGAAGACGCGGCGCAGATGATCTTCCCGCCCCACGACGCGCCGCCGCCCCCGCCGGGCTCGGGCGTGTGGTCGGGCAAGCCCGAGATCACGCAGGAGCGGCCGTTCGATCGCAGCGGCACCTTCCCGGTCATGCCCGATGGCTCGGGCCGCCCACGCTCGCCGACCGGGCAGCATCCGGTGGCCGGGCCATCCGACCCCGGCGACGTCGCGCGCGGCAAGGCTGCCTCCGGGCGTCAGCCGACCGGCCCCAACGAACGCAATCGGCCGCTCACGGTCCCGCCGACGAGCGCCATCGAGCGCGGTCCGCACCAGTCCGCCCCGGCGGCCATGCCCGCGCCGCGACCGCCCAGCATGCCGATCTCGCGGCCGGCTGACGCCGGTGCGGCCGCGCCCGCGGCCCGCGGCACCGGGCCCGGCACCGGCAGGCCGGCGGCCGCCCCTGCGGCCAAGCCGGCCACGACGCCCCCGGTGGGTGCGCCGGTCGGCTCGGGCGCCCCCATCACCGGCAAGCCCACGGCGGGTGCGCCCGTCCGTCCGGTGGCGCCGGCGGCTCCCGGCGGACCCGGCGGACCCGGCGGCCCGCGCATGACCGGGCCCCCGCCCATCCCCTCCAGCGCGACCGTGCGTCCTTCGGGGCCGCCGGTCTCGGCCAGCCCGCAGGCGCGCGCGCCGGCCTCGGTGGGTACCAGCCCCCCGACGCGCCCGATGCCGCCCACGCGGCCGGCGAGCACCGGTCCGGGGACCGGGCCGCAGGGCGGCGCC
>JBKJOI010000161.1:0-17951 GCA_046595695.1 Haliangiales bacterium
AATGACCGCCGCGAGCGGCCGACGGGCCGCCACCACCGCCACGAGCGCCGCAAGCGCACGACGTGCCGCTACCACCGCCGCGAGCCCCGTCGACTGCACGTTCCTCGCGCGGGCCGATCCGACGCGCCGCAGCGTCGTCGACCTGCTGCGTCGCCAGCCGCGGCGGGCCGGCGAGCTGGCCACCGGTGAGCAGGCTGTCGATGTCCACCGGCTTCTTCGGGGATGAATGGCTGGCTCATCCGCTCGGCGCGCGGGAGGTCGCCGTCGGGCGCGTGATCCTCGGGCACGTGTCCGTGGGTGGGGTGCGGCTCGGGGCGGCCGTTGCCGACGCTGACCGCAGGATCATCGGCCCCGCTGGCGGGCGAGGGACGGCGTCCCTGGGAGCGGGCATCTGCTCTACGGTCACGGGCGCAACGCAGACACTCCGCCCGCGTCATCGGCAGACTGACGGTTCGTGCTGCAAATGAAGCCGGACGACGGGAAGGTCAAGCTGGAACGGCAGCGAGCGCCGAATTCACAGCTGCTCGCCGGTCTGACGGATCTTCGGCGCGACCGGCTTCGCGGGCTCCGCGGCGGTGCGATCGAACCCGGCCAGCGCCTGGCTCACCGCATCCGAGAGCGCCTGCTCGGTGAATGGCTTGACCAGGAGCGGTGGGGCCACTCGATCGAGGAAGTCGCGTGCGCTGCGCGTGAACGCGCCGCCGGTCATGAACAGGAAGCGACCCTGCAAGCTCGGCCGCACCAGCACGAGCGCCTCGAAGAGATCGACGCCGCTGATCTCCGGCATCATCAGGTCGCACACGATGAGGTCGATCTCGGGGTCGCGCTCGAGCATGGCGAGCGCCTCGCGGCCGCTGTGGGCCGTGGTCACGTCGTGGTCGCCCGCGAGCAGGCTCATCACCACGGCGTTGACGCCTGGGTCGTCGTCCACGACCAGGATGCGCACGCGCGGCGCGGCGGCGCGGATCGCGCGCGGCACGGGCCGGGCGACCACGGCACTCGCCGTCGCAGCAGCCGCGACCGTGGCCGCGTCGGCGACCGGCAGCACGACCCGGAAGCAGCTGCCCTTGCCCAGCTCGCTGTGCACCGACAGCTCGCCACCCAGACCCGTGACGATGCTGCGGGCGATCGACAGGCCCAGGCCGGGGCCCTCGCCGACGCGCTTGGTGGTGAAGAACGGCTCGAAGATGCGCGTGAGCAGCTCGTGGGGGATGCCGGTGCCGGTGTCGGCGATCTCGATGACGACGCGCGAGTCGCCCAGCCGGCGGGTGCTGACGCGCAGCTGGTTGGTGTGCGCCTCGCCCTCGGCCATGGACTGCGCGGCGTTCAGGACCAGGTTGAGGAACACCTGCGCGAGCCCCGCGTTCGAGCCGCGCACCGGCGGCACCGGCTCGAGCTCGCGCACCAGCAGCGCGCGGTGGCGGATCTCGTGCCCGGCCAGGCGGAGCGCCGTCTCGAGCACCTGGTCGACGTACGACCAGGCCTGCTTCTCGTCGTCGTGGCGTGAGTAGGTGCGCAGATCGTCAGCGATGCGCTCGACCCGGCGCAGGCCGTCGCGGACCTCGTCGAGCATCTCGAGGCGGTGCGCAGCCAACGGATCGCGCGCGCGCGCGGCCTCCAGGCTGATCAAGCGGCCAACGAGGATGTTCACGTAGGTGAGCGGATTGTTGATCTCGTGCGCGACGCCGGCGGCGAGCGTGCCCACCGCGGCGAGGCGCTCGGAGACCAGCAGCTGCTCCTGCATGCGGCGCTGCGCGGCGCGCGACGCGGCCTCGCGCAGCTCACGATCGATCACCGGCACCAGCCGCGCGAGCTTGCCCTTCAACAGATAGTCGTGGACGCCGGTGCGCATCGCCTCGACCGCGGTCTCCTCGCCGACCGCCCCCGAGACGATGATGAACGGCACGTCGAGGCCGCGCTCGCGCACCATCGCGAACGCCGCCGGCGCGCTGAAGCTTGGCATCTGGTAGTCGGAGAGGATCACGTCCCAGGTCTTCTCGAGCGCCGCGCGCATCGTGTCGGGGGTCTCGACCCGCAGCACCACCGGGGTGAAGCCGCCCTGCACGAGCTCCCGGATCACGAGCTGGGCATCGTCGTCGGAGTCCTCGACGAGCAACACACGCAGCGACCTCGACACGGCGGCCATGACTACCCTCCAGAGAGTGCGAATCCTGAGTGTATCGTCATCCGGCGACCGACAACGCCTCATTGTCATGACCTGGGGGTCCTGGTTACCCATGTGTGTTCGAGAGTCGCCGGATGTCTCCCGCAGTCATCGTTGGTGCGCGCCGGGGATACACGCGGAGACACGGCGCGATGGCCTGGCGCCTGCGGGCACGTGAAATTGCGGGCTTCCCGGGCCTTCGCCTCGCGGCACATGCGCTGCAATGACGGCCCACGTGCCCAGGTCGGGCACGCACGGCCACGAGCTGGAGAGCGGAAATGAATCGACTGACGGTAGGCACCATCCTGGGACGCAGCCTCAAGATCCTGGGCGCGAACATCATCCCCTTCGTGATCATTTCGGCGATCGTGCACCTGCCCACGCTGCTGCTGCTGCTGGGCGTGACCACGGGCGACGTCGATCCCGACACCATCGGCCGCTTCGACCGCTTCGAGCGCATCCTCGACCTCGTGCTGGCCAACGTCGCGGCGGGCGCCATGACCTACGGCGTCTTCATGCAGCTGCGCGGCGAGAAGGTGTCCATCCTCCGCTCGCTGGGCGTCGGGCTGCGCCGGCTGCTGCCCGTGCTGGGCGTCGGCATCCTGGTCGCGATCCTGGTCGGCCTGGGCACGCTGGCGCTGGCCGTCCCCGGCATGATCCTGCAGTGCATGTTCTACGTCGCGGTGCCCGCCGCGGTGGTCGAGAAGCCCGGCCTCTTCGGCGCGCTCGGCCGCAGCAAGGACCTGACCTACGGCTACAAGTGGACCATCTGGGCGGCCAGCTTCATCATGGGCATCGCGGCGCTCGCCCTCTTCGCGGTCGTCGGACTGCTGATGGCCAAGTCGGAGATCGACAGCGTCGACAAGTACCGCAACTTCATGCTCGCCATCTGGGGCGCCAGCGTCATCTTCGGCGCCTGGCAGTCGGTGGCCATGGCGGTCACCTACCACGAGCTGCGCGTCACCAAGGAGGGCGCCGAGGTCGACGACCTGGCGGCGGTGTTCGACTAGGACCGACGCGGTGGCGGGGCGTTCGTCGCCGCCGAGCAGCCGTCAGCTCCGCAGCACCTCGGCGCGGGTGATTCGGTCGAGACGGAACTGGCGCCGCTCGCCCTTCTCGAGATCCAAGGCGTCGATCCTCGTCTCGTGGCGGTCCATGACGACGCCCTCGATGCGCACGTCGCGCGTCGTCTCGATGAAGTTGCGGTCCACGTAGGTGATGCGCAGCGGCTGCTGCTCGAACCAGGCGCGCTCGAAGGCGGCGCGCACCGACTTCTTGCTGGGCAGCGCGGGCACGCCCTGGAAGGTGAGCTCGCCCAGGCGTGTCAGCATGTCGCGCTGTGCCGACGTCGACAGCGCGGCGCGCACCTTGTCGAGCCCCGACTCGAGCGTCTCGGCGAAGGGCAAGAGGCGCATGTCGATGGCGAAGCGGCCGAGCGCGACCAGCAGCGCCGCCTCGCGCGCCGTGAAGTTCACCGGCGGCAGGCTGTAGCTGCGGTCGAGCGCGTACCCGCCGCCTCGGCCACGCTCGGCCGAGAGCGGCAGCGAGGCGTCGCGCAGCGCGTCGAGGTCGCGGTAGATCGTGCGGATGGTGACCTCGAAGCGCTCGGCGAGCGCCTCGGCGGTGACGCCGGTCCGACGGCCGCGGAGGTACTCGGCGAGGGCAAACAGTCGCTCGGTGCGCTTCATCGTGCTCAGCTGACATACTGCTGACAATGGCGCAGGGCAAGCGCGCCCGCAGCTGCGCTGCTCCTGCGACGACCGACCGCGAGCTTGCTCGATCTGCCGCGCGCGCCGCGCCCGCGGCGCTGCGGCTCCCGTCCCGGGCCGAGCTGCCTACTGCACGTTGCACACGAGATCGACGCCCGGGGTGGAGCCGCAGTCGGTGCCCACGGGCGTCGCGTTCGTGATGATGAGCCAGGTGTTCGACTGGCCGGTGCCGTTCGGGATCTGGATCTCGGCCATGCTCCACGTCGCGGTCAGGTAGTTCGTCCCGCTGAACGTGATCTTGGCGAACTGCTGGTTGTAGACCTGGAAGGCGTCGCCCTTGCCCGAGGCCGGCACCAGGCCCGACGAGGTGGTGTTGTTGCCGTACTGCACGTAGCCGATGCCGCAGCCGGCGCCTGCCGCGCTGCGCGCGCTCGAGGCGTAGCTCCAGGCGTTCGCGCCGGTCCACGCCGGCGTGCAAGTGCCCCAGTTGAGCGTGTTGCCGGTGACCGTCGCCGACGCGTTGGCGGCGCAGGTGCGGTTCACCGTGGGCGCGTGGCTCATGCAGGCGGCGTTGCCGCCGCCGCAGTTGGCCAGCGCGCCCGGGTTGCTGAGGATGCCCAGGCTGTGGTCGTTGTTGGCGTACAGCGTCGCGCCGTTGGTCTGGGTGAACTCGAGCGGCATGTACCACTCGACCAGCCGCACCGTGCCCGCGACCGGCTCGCCGGCCGCGTTGTTGGTGAAGCGCAGGCGCGCGAAGCCGCGCGTGAACGTGCCGCCCGTGGCACTGCCGGTGAACGGCGTGGTGTTGGTCGTGCTCGCGAACGTCGGCGTGGACGCGTTGTTGGTGAGCCCGGGGAACTCCTGGTTACCGATGCCGAAGGTGGTACCGCGGATCGAGAAGGTGCCGGTCATGCGGTAGATCACGTCGGTGTGCGCGCCGCACGACGACGCGACGCAGGTCGGCGCGCTGCCGCTCCAGCCGGTCGGCTGGCAGGTGCGCGTCGCCGCGCCGGAGAGCGTGTAGTTGGAATTGCAGGCGTAGGTCGCGGTGGAACCCAGCGTCGACGCCGCCGCGGTCACGCTGCCGTTGGTCGGCCCGACCAGCGCGCCGCAATCGAAGGGTGTCTGGCAGGTCGTGCCCGAGTAGCCGCTCGCGCACGCGCACGAGAAGTTGGAGCCGTTCGCGGTGCACACGCCGGCGTTCAGGCACGGGTTCGGCGCGCACGGGTTCGCCGTCTGCATCATGCAGGTGGGCGCCGTGCCGCTCCAGGCGCCGTTCGCCTGGCAGGAGCGCGTGGCGTTGCCGTTCAGCGTGAAGCCGCCCGCGCACGCGTAGGTCGCGGTGGTGCCGAAGGTCGTGGACGACGCCGGCGCGGTGACGATGGAGCCGTTGGCCAGCGAGCCGAGCGAGCCGCAGTCGACCGCGGTGGCGCAGTTGGGCCCGCTGTAGCCGGTGCCGGTGCAGCTGCAGGTGTAGTTGCTGCCGCTGCCCGGCGTGCACGCGCCGCCATGCTGGCAGGGCGTCGCCGAGCAGGGGTTGCTGACGGCGAGGCAGCTCGGATTCGAGCCGCTCCAGGCGCCGTTGCCCTGGCAAGTGCGCGACGCGTTGCCGCTCAGCATGAAGCCGGTGTCGCACTCGTACTGCGCGGTACCGTCGGGCAGGTACGACGAGACGGTCAGGTTGCCGTTCGCCGGCGCGGTCAGCGTCGGGCACATCGAGAAGATCTCGCAGTCGTCGCCCGAGTAGCCCGACGGGCAGGTGCACTCGTAGGTGGTCGCGCCGGTCGGATCGCAGGTGCCGCCGTTCTGGCAGGGGTTGGGCGTGCACGCCGCCGCGATCTGGCAGTTGGTGCCGGTGTAGCCGGTCGGGCACGCGCAGGTGTACTCGTTGTCGGTGCCGTCGGTGCAGACGCCGCCGTTCGTGCACGGGTTGGCCGCGCAGGCGCCCGCGCCGGTGGGCGAGCAGGTGAGGCCGTTGCCGGTGTAACCCGGGCCGCACACGCAGGTGCCGTTGTCGTCCGCGTCGACGATGCAGTCGGCGTGCGAGTTGCAGAAGGCGCAGTCGTCGTGCGGCACGCAGAAGGCCTGCGTGTTCACGCTGCCGGGCACCTGGGCAATGAAGTCGGGCATGACCAGCTGGCACGCCTGGTCGGCGAAGCACTCGAAGCCATCGGTGCACGAGCGCAGGCACACGCCGTAGCTGGCGAGGAAGTCGAGCGCTCCGGTGGCGAGGTCCGGATCGAAGCTGACCTCCAGCTCACGCAGCGTCTCATCGGTGACGTTGCGGAACGGCGCCAGACACTTGCCGTGCGCGCCGCACTCGATGTTCGACGCGCAGTTGGGCTGGTTCGAGCAGTAGCCGTGGTCGAAGTCGAGGCCGATGTTGGCGAGGAAATCGGTCGGCGGCAGCACCGTCATGAGCGGGTGCATCTCGGTCATGCAGCGCGCCGCGCCGGGCACGTCGCACTGCGCATCGGAGCTGCAGGTCTGGCCGATCTTGCGATCGGGAATGATGGTCTGCGTCTCGCAGGTGGCGCCCGACCAGCCCTCCGCGCACTCGCAGGTGAAGGTGGTCCCGGAGACGGTGCAGGTGCCAGCGTTCTGGCAGGGGTTCGGGCTGCACGGGCCGGCGGTGCAGCCGCCCGCGGCGCAGCTCGGATCCGGGACGCAGTACGGGGTGTCGTTGATCGAGCCAGGCACCAATGAGACGAACTCGGACATGGGCGCCTGGCAGAGCTGGCCGACCTCGCAGTCGGCGGCCATGGTGCAGGTGCGCATGCACAGGCCGTACGCGGGCAGGAAGTCGAGCGTGCCCTCCGAGACGCCCAGCGGCGGCTCGAGCTCGCGCAGCGTCGCCGCGGTCACGTCGCGGAAGGGGCGGTAACAGGCGCCCTTCATGCCGCAGTCGGCGTCGCTGCCGCAGTTGAGCGTGCTCGAGCAGTAGCCATCGGGGAAGACCAGGCCGAGCTCGGCGAGCTCGGCGGGCACGCCCGCGAGCGTCGCCAGCGGCTTGATCTGGTCGAGGCACTCGGGCGACGACGGGCTGTCGCACTGCGAGCTCTCGGTACAGGGCGAGCCGACGGCCCGGCCGGTGTTGGGCCTGCCCGCATCGACGCCAGCGTCGGCAGTTGCGCCGCTGGGTCCGCAGGCGACGAGTGCGAGGACGGCCAGGGGCAGGAGCCCCCGCGAACGACCGAGATCCACGTGCCGAGCTCTAGACATAGGCATGGTAGTTGTCCTCCCGTTCCCGACCGCGTTACTTCAGGGGCTCGCTACCGGCAGCAAGCTCCTCAGATCGACGTCCGCGGCGAGCTCGTACGAGAGCACGTACGCGCCGGGGACACCGTCGATGACCAGCGAGTACGTGCCGCCCGCGGCGACGCCGTTCTCGAGCTCTAGATCCTTGTAGTCGAGGTGACCGCGAAGCACGACGTCGCTCGCGCCACCGGTGCCGCGCATGAGGAAGCTGAGCGCCCCGTCCATGCGACCGTTGCCGCTGGTGTCGACATTGGAGTGCTGCGGCCCGTCGATCACGATGCCCGAGAGGTCCTCGAGCTGGTGGTACATGATGACCGTGTTGGGCGAGAGCCACGACTCGACCGTCACGGTGAAGCGGTTGCGGATGGCGCCGCCGAACACCGCGGTGGTGTCCACGTACTGGGTCATCGAGCCGCTGCCGAAGCCGAGCAGGCGCGCCTGCGAGGTGAACAGCGGCAGGTTGAACAGCCGGAAGACCTGCTCGGCGCCCTGCTGCGTGGTCACGTCGATGGCCTCGACGAGCTCGCCGATCGAGGTCATGCGCCGGGCCTCGCCGGCGAGCGTCACGATGAGCTGCGTACCGTCGGGGACGATCGACAGGGTCTCGGCCACCGGCGTCGGGAGATCCTCGCGGATCGAGCCGTCGCGCTGCAGGATCGAGCGATCCGGCTGGTAGTCGAACACGTACTCGAGCACGCGCACCGCGGCGCCGTTGCCGCTCGCGTCGAGGGTGTACGAGCCGAACTCGAAGGTGGTCGAGCTGTCGTGGGCGATGAAGCCGTGCCCGTAGCAGGCCGCCTGTCCGGGCGCGACGACCGCGGTCGGATCGGCGCGGCCGAGCAGGATGATCTCGGTGCCCTCGGGCGTCGAGCGCAGCCAGGTGCTGGTGGTCTCGACGCGGCCCAGCAGATCGACGTTGCAGGCGACCAGCGCGTCGCGCGGGCGGCCGAGCGCGTGGATGCCCGACGTGTCGCAGGCGCCGGCGGCGACGACGAGGATCCCGAGGCTGAGTAAAGTGCTTCGCATGCGTACGACTCCGAGGCGACTCAGTAGCGGGCAGCGAGCGAGAACGACAGCGACAGCGGGATGACCCACTGCGCGGGGTTCCGGTGGTCGATCAGATCGATGGGATCGAGCCCGGTGGCGAGCTGCAGATCGAGCGAGAGCCAGTGGCTGAGCAGGACGTCGAGCTTGCCCAGCCCGCCGACACCGAGGGTCGCGATCTCGACCGGCGAGTAGGTCGTGCCGGTCAGCGAGAACGCCTGGATGTGGACGCCGAACCCGCCGGTGAACACGAAGCGCGGCGACAGCGGCACGCGCCGCGCCGCCATGAACAGCCCGTCGACGCCGTAGCGACGCTCGTCGTAGGCGCCGCCGAGCGAGCCGCTGAAGTCGCCGCTCGGCCCGCTCATGGTGCCGTAGAGCGGCAGGAACGCCGACGCGCGCAGCATGAAGCCCCAGCGGCGGCCGATGAAGTAGTCGTAGACGAGCGCGGGCCCGTGCACCGTGTAGTGATCGGAGGACTCGGTGCCGAACATCACCGCGTGGTAACCGGTGCCGAGGCCGTGCTCGTGGACGCGCGGCGTTCGTGGGCTGCGCGCGACCTCGGCGGCCGGCGCAGCGTCCGCGGGCGGCGCGGCGGCGAGCGCGAGCGCGCCGGTGCTCGAGAACAGAACGAATGCGATGATGGTGCCGACGGTGACGACGGCGCCGACCGCTCCGCGTGCTGCCGGAAACGTCCCGGACACCGTGCCCAATCCCGGATGCTCATGGCGCGATACAACGTTCGCCATCGACGACCCTCCTGCTTGGCGGGCAACGTACCAGCTTCGAAACCGAAGTGAAACATGTTCTATACAAAAAGAAACGTGTTCTAGTTCGCCTCTCTGACGCGGAGCGTTAGCGAACGTGCGCCGGGTTACGTCGTGTGCGCTGCCGCACACGGGTGAAGACCCTGGCGACGGGCGCGCCGCACCGTTTGCACGTGAAACGGTCGCGATATCTCCCGGTGACGCTCGGCGACGAGCGGCGACATAGGGCCACGGCCGGCGACACGCGCGGCTCGTCGGCGCCGCCATCGGCGCGCGTGATTTCACGCGATTTCGGGCGTCGTGTCAGGGCACGGCTCTTGCTCCGTGCCGGGACTTCATGCGCTGCGACCTCTGCAACCAGTCCGGACCCACCGCCTACGTCGAGCTCCACCACAACGTCGGCATGATCTTCCTGCGCGAGCAGCACGCGACGAAGGGCCGGCTCTGCCGCTCCTGTCTGCACCGCTCGTTCGGGCACCATATGCTCCGCAACGTGACACTGGGATGGTGGGGATCGATCTCCTTCCTCATCACGTGGGTCTTCCTGCTCTCCAACAGCGTCACGTACGCGGGCGCGCTCTGGAAGCTGCGGCGGGCGGCGGCAAGCGCACAAGTGCTCGCGCCGACCGTGACCGACGCGGCGTCTGCCGAGCGGCTGCTGGCCTTCGAGCACAACGTCCGCCTGCGCCTCCGCGCCGGCGAGACAAGCGACGACATCACGCGCGACCTGGCCAGCCTGCACGGGCTGCACGCCGCTCAGGTCGCCACGTTCGTCGACCGCGTGCGCGCCTCGAATGGCTGACGCTCGATCGCCTGCGCGCGCCGCATGCTTGCATGACCTCGGTGACGTTCTCCAACGGAAGCAGCTCAGGTAAAGCGCACCCACGGCATTGCCGTGCGATTGCGCAGCGGCCTGGATTTCTGAGAGTGTGCCGCTTCAACCTCGAACGTGGAGACCATGAGCAACCTGCACCAGGAGATCGCAAGCCCCTCGAGAACCTCGATGCCCCCGATGGCGTTCAAGCCCGTCGGGAGCGGCATCGCGAACGGGGCCACGCGCCGCGGCGATCGCCGCCACGATGTCCGGCTCGACGTCGAGCTCACCCTCGGCGACCAGATCTACCCCATGGCCACGCGCCGCCTGTCGTTCGGCGGCGCCTTCATCGAATCGGAGCTGCAGCCGGCGTTCGGCCGCTGCGTACACCTGCGCTTCCGCGTGCCCACCTCGACGCTGCCCATCGAGGTCGGCGCCGTGGTGCGCTGGCGCGACGCGCGCGGCTTCGGCGTGCAGTTCGATGGGCTGCGCGCGCGCGCCGTCTGGGCGCTCGGCCGCTTCCTCGCCTCGTCGTCTTCCGTCTCCGTCTGATCCGGCCCCGATCTCCCGGAGCTCCTGCGCTCACCCGGCTGCGTCTGGCGGTTGCCTGGCGGTTGCCGACGCGCGTTGCTTGCGGTGCGCCCAGGGCGTAGCATTCAAGGTGCTGGTCGAAAAAGGGGGGCACCATGGGCATGATTCGGCTGGGAGGTAAGCAGCCCTTGACCGTCGCGCCTGACGACGCGGTCATCGATGCGGTCCGCGCCATGATCGAGCGCCGGGTCGGCGCCGCGGCCGTGGTCGACGGAACCTCCGTCGTGGGCATCTTCAGCGAACGCGACCTCATGCAACGCGTGGTCGCGGTCGGCCGCGACGCGCACCGCACGCGCGTCCGCGAGGTGATGTCCAGCCCGGTCGTGTCGGTCCGCGACGACACGACCGTGGCGGCGGCTGCGGCGCTGATGCGCCAGCACCACATCCGGCACCTCGCGGTCGTCGACGAGCGCGGCGAGCTCAAGGCCACCGTGGCCCTGCGCTACCTGCTCTACGACATGATGGAAGAGATGGAGCGAAAGGTCGTCGACCTGGAGGGCTTCATCATGGCCGACGGGCCGGGCGGGTAGTTCTAGGCCGGGTCGGCCCAAGGCTCCGGGACTACGGAGCCGTGACGAACGAGGTCGCCGGGAAGTGGCTCTCGACCAAGGTGCGCGCGTAGCGCGCGCTGTGCTCGACGGTCTCGAAGCTCATCGTGCCGCCGACGTAGTACACGCCGCGCTGGCCCTGGAGCGCCTCGACCTGGTCGTAGAAGCCCTGCTCGAGCGCGCGCGTGCCGACGTGAGGGAAGTACTCCCACTCCCTGACCGTCACCGGTATGGCCACCGCGCCGTTGCCGATGCTGAACACGTCGGCGAGCAGGGTCGCGGTGACCAGCACGCTGGGCATCCAGTCCTGGACGATCTGGTAGGCGACGAACAGCGGCAGGCCGTCGCCCCGGTTGCCGAACACCGAGGCGTGGTTGATACGCTGCGGCCGCGCGTTGTCGTGCAGGAACAGCGTCCGGCCGGTCTGCAGGCCGACGGCGCCGAAGAGCGTCACAAAGTAGCGGCTGGTCTCGACCTTGTTGAAGAGCGCCTTCTCGGCCGAGGTGAGGTCCAGGAACTTGCCCACCACGTTGAGCGGCACCGAGACGATGACGACGTCGAACTGGCGCTTGTCTACATAGTTGATGGTGACCTCGACCGGCCCGCCGCTGGTGCTGCGCTTGATCTTGGTGACCGTCGAGCTCAGCCGCACGTCGAGATCCGCAGCGACCGCACGCCACAGCGACTGGAAGCCGTCCGGAAAGGTGAAGTACGGAGGCGACTCGATGCCGCCGGGGCCGAGCTTCACCAGCCAGGGCAGGAGCTTCATGAAGTACGCGGCCGGTACGTCCTCGTAGTAGCCATAGCCGAAGCCGACCATGATCGACTTGGCCAGCTCGGCGATGGGCACGAACTCGTACTTGATGGCGAACTTGTCGAAGGTGAGCATGAGGTCGGGGTGCATGCCCGCGAAGCCGTCCCCGTCGATCTCCGGCTGGAACAGCGCCAGCACGGCGGCGTACTTCTGGATCGCCAGCCCGATCTGGGCGTTCGAGTAACGGCTGGTCAGGAAAGCGGGGAACGAGCGCGCCTGGCCGGCCTCGTCGAGGATGAAGCGCGGGGTCTGGTACTCGACGTACGGAATGGCATATTCATCGGCCAGATCGAGGGTGAGCTCGTAGTCGGGCGAGGCGAAGACGGCGCCCAGCTCGACCGTGTTGCCGAGGATCACGGGCGAGTTGACCTTGCCGCCCACGTCGGCCTCCTTCTCGAACACGGTCACGTTCTCGTAGCCGAGCGCCGCGAGCGTGCGCGCGGCGGTCAGGCCCGACGGGCCGGCGCCGACGATGGCGATGCGCGTGTCGGGGTTGCCGAGGGCGCTGCCCAGGCTCGGCTCGACGCCATCGTCGGTATCCGGATCGCCGACGCAGCCGGCAAAGGCTGCGACCAGTATGAGCGAAAACGTACGCATCGCGAATCGATTCATGGACTTCTCCTCGGCAACGGCAACCGTCGATGGGACCGTCGAGCAAATGCGGACTTCGGAGATCGACGTTAGCCGCGCGCGGCGCTCGACTTGAAGCGAAAGCCGCAATTGATTGGCGAAGAAACACGGATTGGTCGCCGCGCTGACACTTCTTTCACCATGATAGGAACGCGCGGGGGTGCTGGCGCGCGCGCCGCATTCCCGTTACACCACGTTCACGATGCCGCCCGTGACCGTATGCCGCCCGTGACCGTATGCCGCCCGTGACCGTGACCGAGCTCCGCGCCGCCGCCGAGCAGCACCTGCGCGCGCTCGCCGGCGACGCCGCCGTGCTGCGCGACGATCAGTGGACCGCCATCGACGCGCTGGTCACCGGACGGCGGCGGGCCCTGGTCGTCCAGCGCACCGGCTGGGGCAAGTCGGCGGTGTACTTCATCGCGACGCTGCTGCTGCGCGACCAGGGCGCCGGCCCGACGGTGATCGTGAGCCCGCTGCTCGCGCTCATGCGCAACCAGGTGGCCGCCGCGCAACGCGCGGGCATCCGCGCCGCGACCGTGAACAGCAGCAACGTCGGCGAGTGGTCGGAGCTCTACGCGGCGGTGCAGCGCGGCGAGATCGACGTGCTGCTGGTCAGCCCCGAGCGCCTGAACAACCCGGGCTTCCGCGACGAGGTGCTGCCGCGGCTGGCCGAGACCGCCGGGCTGGTGGTGGTCGACGAGGCGCACTGCATCAGCGACTGGGGCCACGACTTCCGGCCCGACTACCGGCGCATCGGCACCCTGCTCGCCGAGCTGCCCGCAGGCACGCCGGTGCTGGCGACCACGGCGACCGCCAACGCGCGCGTCGTCCTCGACGTCGCCGATCAGCTGGGCGAAGGCACGCTGGTGCTGCGTGGCACGCTCGATCGCGCGTCGCTGCACCTGGCGGTGCTCGAGCTGCCCGGCGGCGCCGAGCGGCTCGCCTGGCTCGCCGATCACCTGATCGAGCTGCCCGGCAGCGGCATCGTCTACACGCTGACGGTCGCCGCCGCCGCCGACGTCGCCAGCTTCCTGCGCAGCCGCGGCCTCACCGCGGTGGCCTACTCCGGCCAGACCGACGACGCCGAGCGCCGCGCCGCCGAGGACGACCTGCTCGCCAACCGCATCAAGGTGCTCGTCGCCACGAGCGCGCTCGGCATGGGCTTCGACAAGCCCGACCTGGGCTTCGTGATCCACCTGGGCGCGCCGGCCTCACCCATCGCCTACTACCAGCAGGTCGGCCGCGCCGGCCGCGGCGTCGATCGGGCGCAGGTCGTGCTGCTGCCGGGCGCCGAGGACGAGGCCATCTGGCGCTACTTCGCTTCGCTGGGCTTTCCCAGCGAGGACCAGGTGCGGCGCACGCTGGCCGCGCTCGCCGCGGCGCGCAAGCCGCTGTCGACCGCCGCGCTCGAGACCCACGTCGATCTGCGGCGCACTCGCCTCGAGACCATGCTCAAGGTCCTCGACGTCGACGGTGCGGTGAAGCGCGTCGCGGGCGGCTGGACCGCGACCGGGCAGCCGTGGAGCTACGACGCCGATCGCTACGCGCGCGTCGCGGCCGCGCGCGAGGGCGAGCAGCAGGCGATGCGCGACTACGTCGCGACGACCGGCTGCCGCATGGAGTTCCTGCGCCGCCAGCTCGACG
The DNA here is from genome assembly GCA_046595695.1 of Haliangiales bacterium. GTDB lineage: Bacteria > Myxococcota_A > Polyangia > Haliangiales > SHYZ01 > JBKJOI01. The sequence goes on from JBKJOI010000161.1 coordinate 13,984, forward strand.
ATCCGGGCGCCACGCCGTGCGGCCGCTGTGATCGCTGCACCGGCCACCTCCTGCCCGTGGACGTGAGCGACGCGTCGCGCGCCGCCGCGCGCGCGCGGCTGGAGAAGCCGGGCGTCGAGCTCGCGCCCAAGAAGCTGTGGCCGAGCGGGATGGCACAGCTGGGCGTGCCGCTCACCGGCAAGGTGCGCGAGCCGTCCGAGCCCGGGCGCGCGCTCGCTCGGCTCTCCGACGTGGGCTGGGGCACCCGCCTGCGGCCCCTGCTCACCGGTCCCGATGCCGACGTGCCCGACGACGTGATGCGTGCCGTCGTCGAGGTGCTGGCCTCCTGGGGCTGGGCCGAGCGGCCGACCGGGATCGTGGCCATGCCCAGCCGCCAGCGACCTCGGCTGGTCGCCAGCCTGGCGGCGCGCATCGCGGCGCTCGGCAAGCTGCCGCTGCTGGGCACGCTGACGCGGATGCGGCACGAGCCGCCTGGAGGCGGGCGCAGCAACAGCGCGCAGCGCCTGCGTACCGTGCATGGCTCGCTGTCCGCGCGCGGGCTGACGTTCGGCCGCGGTCCGGTCCTGCTGGTCGACGACCGCACCGACTCGGGCTGGACCCTGGCCGAGGCCACGCGCGTGCTGCGCGACGCCGGCAGCGGGCCGGTGCTGCCGCTCGTCCTCGCGGTCGATGGCTGACGTGCGCTGGCCCGCCTCGGGAGTGTGACAGGCGCAACCTGTCGCCGCGAAGTAGCGAGAAGAACATGGTCGCGGACGCGGCGCGGTCTTTGCAATCACGGGTGCGCATGAAACGGAACAAAATGGCATTCGCCGGCGCGTGCGGGGCGCTCGGGGTCGCGCTCGGGGTCGCGTGCGCGCCCGAGGAGGGCGCCGAGGTGATCGCGACGTCCTCGCCGGGCGCGGCGCTCGCGGTTCCGGCCAGCGACGTCTTCGACTTCCTGATCCAGGACGTCTGCGTCGTGAACGGTGTGGTCACGGCGCTCGACCCACGCACATACCCGGGCACGACGCGCAACCTGCGCATGGACGAGACCCTGCCGTACCGGAAGATCACGGACCACGTGCCCAACCTGCCGGCGGGACAGATCGAGATCTGACCGTGGGAGTGTTCGAGCTGGGCGGAGCCCAGCCCTTTCACTCCGTCCCGGCGACCGTGGACGGCACGCGCGGCCTGATTTCCGGCTCCTTTCGGGTCACGCCGGGATCGTCGGACTTCCGCTTCCAGGTCTACGTCGACCCGGCGGGGGAGGTCGGGCTCGACGACGCGTGGCTCACGCCGATGTGAGCCGCGCCGGCGGCGACCCAGGTGCGCGCCGGCGCCACGGCGTAGAGTCCTGGGGAGAATGGAGGCCCGCTTGCCTGCGCCCAGGGAAACCATCATTGCCGTACTCGGCTTGGCCGCCCTGGCGGCGTGTGGGGCTGGCCAGCGGCGCGCCGGCCCCGACGCTGCGGCGGCCGCGCCGATCTCGCGCGCGGCCGACGCGGCCATGCTGCCCGTGCCCGCCGGGCCGTACGTGGCCGGCTCGACCGGCGCCGAGCGCGCGCAGGCCTACGCCGACGCCGAGCGCAGCGCGGGCGATCCGCGCGCACGCCGCGGCCACTGGTTCGAGCGCGAGGAGGAGCGCCACGAGGCCACGCTCGCGCGCGCGGCGCTCGTCGACCGCACGCTGGTGACCAACGCGGCGTACGAGGAGTTCGTCGCGGCCACCCGGCGGCCGGCGCCCTTCGTCGACGAGGCGACCTGGCGGCGGCAGGGCTACGTGCAGGACTACGCGCGCGCCGTGCGCCGCTTCGTCTGGGCCGACGGCCGCCCGCCCGCGGGCCGCGCCGAGCACCCGGTGCTGCTGGTGACCCACGCCGACGCGGCCGCCTACTGCGCGTGGCGCGGCCGGCTCGTCGGCGCACCGCGCCGTCTGCCCCGCGCCGACGAGCTGGAGAAGGCCATGCGTGGCGGCGACGGCCGCGTCTACCCGTGGGGCGACGCGTGGGACGGCGCGCGGCTCAACTGGGCGCGCGTCGGAGACTCCGAGCCGGTCGGCGCGCACCCGTCGGGCGCGGGGCCCTACGGCCACCTCGATCTCGCCGGCAACGCCTTCGCGTGGACCTCGACGCCCTGGCCCGCAGGCCCGTCGGGCACGAAGTTCACGCTCAAGGGCTCGGCGTGGGACGACCACGCGGGCGTGGGCCGCGGCGCGGCGCGCCACGGCCGCCCGGCGACGATCCACCACGCCATCGTGGGCTTCCGCTGCGCGGCAGACTGATTTCGCGGCCGCCAGGCCGCTGGCTCGCTGGCAGAACCGGCTTGCATGGGCGAGTGCCTGGCCCGGTGGGCTGGTGGTAGGGTTCGCGCATGACCACCGACCTGAAGGGCAAGGTTTTCCTTGTGACCGGCGCGACCGAGGGCATCGGCAAGGCCGCGGCGCTCGACTTCGCGAAGCGCGGCGCGACCCTGGCACTCGTCGCGCGCAACCCCGAGAAGGGCGCGCGCGTCGTCGCGGCGCTCGAGGCGGAGAGCGGCAACGAGCAGATCGAGCTGTTCCTCGCCGACCTCTCGAAGCGGGCCGACATCCGCAAGCTCGCCGACGCCTTCCAGAAGAAGTACGACCGCCTCGATGTTCTGGTGAACAACGCCGGCGCGGTCTACAAGACGCACGAGCTCACCGACGAGGGCGTCGAGCTCACCTTCGCGCTCAACCACGTGAGCTACTTCCTGCTCACCACCCTGCTGCTCGACCTGCTCAAGAAGACGCCGGGCAGCCGCGTGGTCAGCACCTCGAGCGGCGCACACCGGATGGGCAAGCTGGACCTCGACGACGTGGTCGCGCGCAAGCGTGGCGGCGCCGGCTTCGGCGCCTACGGCGACTCGAAGCTCGCCAACATCGTGTTCACGCGCGAGCTGGCCCGCCGGCTCGCGGGCACCGGGGTCACCGCCAACTGCTTCCACCCCGGGTTCGTGCGCACCGGCTTCGCGCTCAACAACAAGGGCATCATGAAGTCGCTGGTCAAGGTGGGCGCGAGCCTGTTCGCGCGTACGCCCGAGAAGGGCGCGGAGACGCTCATCTGGCTGGCCACCAGCCCGGAGGCCGCGCAGCTCAACGGCGAGTACCTGCACGACAAGAAGGTCGCGTCCATCAGCGGCCGCGCGCGCGACAACCTACTCGCGACGCAGCTCTGGGAGCTGAGCGAGAAGCTTTCGCTGGGCGCCGGCCCGCGGGCGTAGCCCCGCCGCCGCCGCTTCGCAAATGACCGCTCCCCGCGCCACGACGCACCGCGGGTTCGCCCGCCCTGGGCTATCTTCCACGCATGCAGGAGAGCACGCGTCGCGAAGCCAACAACTCCTACTTCACGCCCTCGCCAGGGCTGCTCGGCTGGATCACCAGGATCCACCGCGGCCTCTACCGCGCCACCGGCGGCGTCCTCGGCGCCACGCTGGTGCAGCGCGCCGAGAAGGGCACCGGCTTCCTGCTGCGGCCGATGCCGATGCTGCTGCTGACCACCACGGGGCGGAAGTCAGGCGTACAGCGCACCGTGCCGCTGCCCTACTTCGCGTACGATGGCCGCACCTTCATCGTCGCGTCCTTCGCCGGCGGCGAGAAGCACCCGGCCTGGTACTTCAACCTCGCCGAGCAGCCCGACGTGAACGTGCAGATCAAGTGGAAGCGGCGCGCGGCGCGCGCGGTCACGCTCGAGGGCGCCGAGCGCGCGCGCTACTGGGACAAGCTGGTGAGCGACTGGCCGCGCTACCGGATCTATCAGGACGGCACGTCGCGTACGATCCCGCTGGTCGAGCTGAGGTAGCCCGGGCCAGGTGCGGGTGCGCCCGTCGGTGTGTCCAGGCGGGAGGTCGGGATCCGGTGCACACCGGGCAGTGCACCACCGCCAACGGCTCCGAGGACCACGGCGCGGTACCAGAGGCGCCGCGGGCGCGCGTCGTCCCCCTGTCGGCCACGCAGCACCTCTTGAAGGCGA
>JBKJOI010000247.1:0-5579 GCA_046595695.1 Haliangiales bacterium
GAGGAGCCGATCGAAGACGAGCGCCAGGGATGGAGTCTGGTTCAGTGCGGGAGCCATGATTCGCCTCGCTTTGGATTTTCGGCCCCGGCCAATTCCGGTGTTGCCGCCCTGGTTTGACCATGGTGCACGTGGCGGGCCAGCAACGCAACGTCTGGTTTGACCGCTTTGTCATGACTCTGGTCAGGTTATCTGGCCGAAACTTTGGCGCGGAAGTAAATGCCCATGTAGGTGGGGGGCGTACGACGGTGGGGGCGTCCCCACCAGACCGAGAAGTCGACGCACCAATCAGGTCTGACTCACGACGTGCCGGTCAGTGTTTTCGGACGTGCGACTTGCCGGCGGGCGTCGATCGCGCACGTTCGATCGCATCGGTGCATCGGTGCATCGGTGCATCGGTGCATCGGTGCATCGGTGCATCGAGGAGCGATGAAGGAGCGAACGCGATCGATCTTCAGCTCGCGCTCGCGCGCGGTCGACCGCGAAATCATCGGCGCGATCGCCGGGCGGATCACGCAGGCTCGAGAACGATCGAAGTGATTGATGCGTCTCCTTGACGGGTGAAGTGTGGCGTCCTACGTTACGGCGAAATGGAGAACTCATGACCAAGCCGAAGGCAGGCACCGAGGGACCGGTCGAGGTCCCTGATGTCATCTCGATCCTCCCCCTCAGGAACTCGGTGCTCTTCCCGGGCTCGATCATTCCGATCGACGTCGGACGGCGGAAGAGCGTCCGGCTCATCGAAGAGGCCATCTCGAAGGAACGCCCTGTCATCGGCATCCTGACGCAGAAGGACGCGCGGACCGAGGACCCCGGTGAAGGCGACATGTTCAAGGTCGGGTGTGCCGCCCGCATCCTCAAGGTCATCAAGCTCGCCAAGGACAACTTCTCGGTGATCCTGCAGGGCGTCGCCCGCATCAAGGTCGGCGAGTACCTGCAGAACGATCCGTTCATCACCGCGAAGGTCTCGGCCTCGCCCGATCCGACGACGGCCGACGTCGAGCTCGACGCCCTCGTGATGAACCTGAAGGACATCGCGAAGCGGGTCATCAAGCTCATGCCCGAGCTGCCGAAGGAGGCGGGGGCGCTGGTCGATAGCGTGACCGAGCCCGGCCAGCTCGCGGATCTCATCACGTCGAACCTGGAGCTCCAGGTCGAGGAGAAGCAGGACATCCTCGAGACCCTCGACATCAAGACGCGCATGAGGAAGGTGCTCCAGTTCCTCTCGCGCCAGCTCGAGGTCCTGAAGGTCCGCGAGAAGATCAACACCCAGGTCCAGGAGGAGATGGGCCGGAACCAGCGCGAGTACGTCCTCCGCCAGCAACTGAAGGCGATCAAGGAAGAGCTCGGCGAGCTGGACGAGGGCGGCGGTGATCTCGAGGAGTTCAAGGAGAAGATCACCGCGGCCAAGATGCCGGCCGACGTCGAGAAGGTCGCGCACAAGCAGTACGAGCGGCTCAAGATCATGCAGCCGTCGTCGGCCGAGTACACGGTCACGCGGACCTACCTCGAGTGGCTCGTCGAGCTGCCCTGGTCGGTCTCGACCGAGGACAAGATCGAGATCCAGCTCGTGCGCGACGTCCTGAACGAGGACCACTACGACCTCGACAAGGTGAAGAAGCGCATCGTCGAGTACATGGCCGTGCGCAAGCTCAAGAACGACAAGAAGGGCCCGATCCTGTGCCTCGCCGGCCCTCCGGGCGTCGGCAAGACCTCGCTCGGCCGTTCGATCGCGCGCGCCATCGGCCGCAAGTTCATCCGCATCTCGCTGGGCGGCGTGCGCGACGAGGCCGAGATCCGCGGCCATCGTCGTACCTACGTGGGCTCGCTGCCCGGGCGCGTGATCCAGGGCATCAAGAAGGCGGGCACCAACAACCCGGTGTTCGTCCTCGACGAGATCGACAAGCTGGGCCACGACTTCCGCGGCGACCCCGCCTCGGCCCTGCTCGAGGTCCTCGATCCCGAGCAGAACAACAGCTTCTCGGATCACTACCTCGAGGTCGCGTTCGACCTGTCGCACGTCATGTTCATCGCGACGGCCAACCAGCTCGACCCGATCCCGCCGGCGCTGCGCGACCGGCTCGAGATCATCGAGCTGCCCGGCTACACGCGCGAGGACAAGCGCATGATCGCGCGCCAGTTCATCGTGCCCAAGCAGCTGGGTGAGCACGGCATCGGCAAGGAGCAGGCGGAGTTCGACGACACCGCCCTGGAAGAGGTCGTCGACGGCTACACCCGCGAGGCCGGCGTGCGTAACCTCGAGCGCGAGATCGGCAGCATCTGCCGCGGCATCGCGGTCAAGGTCGCCGACGGCAAGCTGGTCGGCAAGGAGGTCATCACCTCCGAGACCGTGCAGCAGTACCTGGGACCGCAGAAGTACCAGTCGGAAGTGGCCGAGCGCACCAGCGAGCCAGGCGTGGCCACGGGCCTCGCGTGGACGCCGGTCGGCGGCGACATTCTTTTCATCGAGGCGACCAAGATGCCGGGCAAGGGCTCCCTGGTCATGACCGGCCAGCTCGGCGACGTCATGAAGGAGTCGGCGCAGGCGGCCATGTCGTTCGTGCGCTCGCGCGCCAAGTGGCTGGGCCTCGAGGACAACTTCCTCGAGAAGTCGGACATCCACGTCCACGTCCCGGCCGGCGGCATCCCCAAGGACGGTCCCTCGGCGGGTGTGACCATGTTCGTCGCGCTGGCGTCCTTGCTCACCGGCAAGCGCGTGCGTCACGACGTGGCCATGACCGGCGAGATCACCCTGCGCGGCAACGTGCTGCCCGTCGGTGGCATCAAGGAGAAGCTGCTCGCGGCGCACCGCGCCGGCATCAAGCGCGTGATCGTGCCCGAGCGCAACGTCAAGGACCTCATCGACGTGCCGGATCAGGCGCGGCGTGAGATGGAGATCGTGGCCATCAGCAAGATGGATCAGATCCTGGGCCTGGCGCTGCTCGAACTCCCCGACGCGCTCGTGGGCACGATGGACGTGCTCGGCGATCCGGTGCCGGGCCGCATCCCGAGCATCCCGCCGATCGCGCTCAAGGATCCGCCGCCGCCGCCGGTGCCGCAGGGCTCCGCGTAGCGGCCGCAGCCGCAGCTCACTCCTCCGCGCGTTTCCGCGCCCACCCTCCCCGAGATCGGCGCTACCATCGCGACCCAACAAAAGGGGGTTCCGCCATGGGTCTGCTGTCTCGCCTCACCGCCAACGTCATGCCGGCCAAGAAGCCGGCCGATGAAGTCCTCCTCTTCCACGGCATGCTGCTCATGGCAGGCGCCGACGGCTCGCTCGACGACGAGGAGAAGGCGACGGTCTCGGCCATGTTCGACACGCTGCCCGAGTTCGCCGACAAGGACTTCGGCGAGATGCTGAACCAGGCGAACAAGGTCGTGGCGCGCCACGGCAACCTGAAGGACTCGGTCAAGGCGCTCGCCGAGATCCAGAACCCAAAGATCCAGATGAAGTGTTTCGTGCTCGCCGCCGACATCGCCATGTCGTCGGGCGACGTCGACGAGGCCGAGGACAAGCTGCTCGAGACGATGCAGCGCATGTTCAACATCACCGACGAGAACGCCAGCAAGGTTCTCGAGGTCCTGAGCTGGAAGTACGCTCAGTAGGCGAAGCGAGCTCGGCCCTGCAGGGCCGCACCGGGAACCGCGAGACGAGAGTCGAGACTCAGAGTGAAGCTGCGACACGCATTGCCAGGAATCGTCTGGATCGCCGTCGGCATCGGCGTCCACGTCTACTGCACCGCCACCAACACCCCGCTCGTGATCCGGGGCACCACCATCCCGTGGTCCTACGCAGTCGTCGTGACCGGGGCGTTCATCGCCGTGCTCGGCCTCGTGCGTAACCGCAAGCAGCTCTGACGCCCGCACGGGGCGCGCTCAGGCGGCTCCCGTTCCTCGCTCGATCATCTTCCGCAGCCGACCCGTCACCACCGCCAGCACGTGCTGCGCGATGGCCGGGCGATCCGCGAGTAGCTGCCGGAAGGCCTCGCCGGGCAGGACCAGCACGCGTGTGTCGTCCAGCGCCGTGACGGTTGCCGAGCGCGGCCCCGCATCGAGCGCGGCCATCTCACCGATGCACGCGCCCGCGCCCGACTCGCCCAGCACGCGCGCCGCGCCACCGCTACCGCTGCCCTCGGTGCCCGCGGCGCCCACGTGTGCCTGCACGCGGCCGTGGACGATCACGAAGACCTCGTCGCCACGCTCGCCGGCGCGGCAGAGGTCCGCGCGCGCCGGGTAGTGCCGTTCGTCGGCGATCTCGGTCAGCTCGTCGAGATCATCCGGGCCGAGCGAGGCGAAGAGCGGCACCTCGGCGAGGAACATCATCTTCTCGATCGTGGACAGCGAGTCGACCGCGGCGCGCTTGTCGAGGGTGGCGAAGCGGGCCGGATCGGACGACCCGATGCCGTGGGTCGTCTGCGCGAGCGCCGCGGGATCGCCGCCGCCGTCGCCGCCGTCCCGGCTGCCTTGCTTGCCGCGCCCGGCGACCGCGCGCAGCACCGCGCGCTTCACTCGCTCGTCGCGGTCGTCGAGCGCGCGCTGCACGAGCTCGTGGGTCAGCCGGCCACGCGCGCCCAGGCCGCGCACGGCCGCCTCGCGCACGATGGGGTGCTCGTCGCCCGCGGCGGCACGCAGCGCGGCGCGCGCCGCGTCGTCGTCGAAGCGGGAGAGCACGTAGGCGGCCGCCGCGCGCAGGTACGCGGACGCGTCGCTGGCGCAGGCGACGAGCGCGTCGGCGTCCGCCGCGGGGTCTTCGGACGCCGCCTCCGCGATGGGCGCGAGCCCCGCCACCGGCGCCGCGTAGGCCTCGGCGCTGGCCTGCCGCTGCTGCTCGCGCCAGGCCGCCAGCCGGGCGAAGAACGCGACGCTACGCGAGGCCTCGCCGCCGCCCGCCGCTCGGGCGCGCCGGACCGCGCGCCCGAGCAGCGCGATCGCCTGCCACTCCTCGCGCGCCCGCGCCGCGAGCGGACCGTCCGGCGCGCGCAACGCGCGCAGCGCGTCCTCGTGGTCCGCCTGGCTGACCCCGAACTCCTGGCGCACGCGCGCGAGCGCCGCCGCGTCGGGCGCGACGCGCTCGCGGGCTGCCTGCACGACGATCCGCTCGAGCTCGCGGCGGTACTGCTCGTGCGACAGCCGCTGTTCGACCGAGCCGCGGTACCCGGGCTCGAAGAACCGCTTCTCCTCGGCGGTCAGCTCGGCGAGCGCCCGCTCGTGCTCCTTGTCGCCGACGCCGAGCTGGCGGCGCAAGGACGTGACCAGCGATAGCTCGCCACGCGTGAGCACGCCGTCGGCGACCAGGTCACGGATGGTCAGCTTGTAGGCGCGCAGCGCCGCCTCGCGCTGCTTGGTGCGCTCGCTGTGGATCAGGTAGACGTCGCTCAGGTCGGTCGACGGGGGCGCGTCGCCCCATTCCCAGCGCTTTAGGATGCCGCGCGCGAACTTCTCGTTCACGTAGCGGGCCTCGCTGCGCGCCAGGCGGCGCGCGAGCATGAGCGCGCCGGCTGCGACCACGAGCGCCTCGGCGGCGCGCCGCAGCCACCACGGCGCCTTGGCCAGCGTCGGCTGCCCGGCGAACAGGTAGAACA
>JBKJOI010000428.1:0-4108 GCA_046595695.1 Haliangiales bacterium
TGCTCGGCGCCCGGGTAGACCAGCGACGCGAAGCCCATCTGGCGCACGCGCCGCAGCCGCTGCATGGCGCGGGTGTCGAGCAGCACGCCCAGGATGGCGTCGTCGCCCTCGAGCGGGATGAGGCCGTGCACCGGATCGCGGAAGACGCGCGCTTTCATGGTCGTTTCGCAGACGCTACCACGCCGCCCCGACGCGACCATCGCGCGCCACGCGTGCCGCCCCGCCCGCGCCCTCCGTCGCGCCCTCCGTCGCGCCCTCCGTCGCGGAAAGGCCGCTGCGAACTTGAAATCGCCCCCGGCGGCTCGTACGTTCACGAAGCCCATGCGGATCCCCACGAATCTCCTGATCGCCGCGGTTGCGGCCGGTGCCCTGGCCGGTTCGGCCTGCGGTAAGAGCAATGCCGACGCCGGCGACAAGCCGGGCGCCGGCAAGCCGCCCGCCGCCAAGCCGGGCGCCCCCACCGGCGCCGCGGCCGCCCCCGCGCCACGCCCGGCCATGCGCGGCGACGAGCAGCGACTCTTCGACCTCGGCGACAATCGGCTGCTCGCGCACGTGCAGCGCGGCGGCGCGCTGGTACTGCTGCCCGGCTCGGGCGGCTTCGCCAAGTACGCTCACTTCGCCAAGCCCAAGCTGTCGTGGAAGCTCAAGCAGACCGTCGACGGCAAGCGCGTCGGCATCGCCGACAAGTACGCCTCGTTCGAGGCCCCGCTGACTGCCGAGCAGGCGGCCGCCGCGACCATCACGCTGCGGGTGAAGTCGCCAGGCAAGCGTGCGCTCGAGATCAAGCCCAACGCCAAGACGGGCGCGACCGTCGAGCTGGCCGAGGGCTGGCAAACCGTGAGCGCGCAGCTGCCCAACCTGATCGCCGGCGAGAACCGCATCCAGCTGGTCACCGGCGGCAAGGGCGACCCGCTCGCCGTCGAGTGGATCCAGCTCGGCGCCGCCGCCACCGGCGACGACGCGCCGGTGTCCTGGGACGAGAAGCAGAAGGCGTTCACGCTCGCCGAGGGCGCCGGGCTCGCCTTCTACGTGACCGTGCCGGCGAACGGGCGCCTGGTCGGCGAGGCGCGCGGGCCCGGCTGCAGCGTCAAGGTGCAGGCGCGCGCCGGCGGCGACGCCAAGGCCGTCGAGGGCAAGCTCACCGGCGCGGGCGCCGTCGAGCTGGGCGCGCTGGCCGGAAAGGTCGCGCGCATCGACCTGGTCGCCCAGGGCTGCAAGCAGACCTTGCTCGCCGACGCCGCGCTGGCGGTGCCGGGCGCCACGCCGGTGGTCAAGAAGGACAAGAAGCCCAAGTACGTGGTCTTCGTGATCATGGACTCGCTGCGCGCCGACCGCGTGCGCCCGTACAACCCCAAGGCGCGCGCCGAGACGCCCAACTTCGAGAAGCTCGCGACCATCGGCACCGCGTTCGCGCAGAACTACGTGCAGGGCAACGAGTCGCGCGCCTCGCACGCGTCCATGTGGTCGTCGACCTGGGTCGGCACGCACCGGATGATCCCGGGCGGCCAGACCACCCTCGAGAGCAAGTACGTCACCATCGGCGAGATCATGAAGGCCGCCGGCTTCTTCACGAGCGGCGTCTCCGCCAACGGCTACATCATCAAGAAGTGGGGCTTCGGCGACGGCTGGGACGTCTACCGCAACCACATCCACGACGGCGGCGGCGTGCGCGGCGAGGACGTCATGAAGTTCGGCATCGAGTCGGTCGCCAAGAAGACCGACAAGCCGTTCTTCCTGTACCTGGGCTTCATCGACACCCACGTGTCGTGGCGCGCCAAGGAGCCGTGGATGGCCAGGTACGACACCGAGCCGTACACCGGCAAGTACGTGAAGGAGGCCTCGGGCAAGGACATCGAACAGCTCGCGGTGAGCGGCAAGCAGCCCGCCGACCGCGACAAGAAGCGCATCGTCGCCATCTACGACTCGAACGTGAGCTACCAGGACGACCTGCTCGGCAAGCTGTACGAGCAGCTCAAGACCTGGGGCATCGCCGACGACACCATGATCATCGTGACCGCCGACCACGGCGACGAGCAGTGGGAGGACGGCCGCGTCGGCCACGGCGCGTCGCTGCGCGAGTCGCTCGTGCACGTGCCGCTGCTGATCGTCTACCCGCCGCTGTTCCCCGCTGGCGTGGTCGCCGAGGGCACCGACACCCTGGACATCGTGCCCACGCTCGCCGACGCGCTCGGCCTGTCGCCGCCCGACGGCGCCCAGGGCCGCTCGCTCATCGCGCTCGCGCAGGGCGTGGGCCGCGGCTACCCGAGCTGCTCGATCGCGTCGATGTACGAGAACTCGTGGGCGATGCGCTGCGGCGACTGGAAGGCGCGCGTGGCCGGCTCGGGCACGCCGCTCGTCTTCAACCTGGTCGACGACTACTACGAGAAGAAGGACCTGGCGGCCGAGAAGATGTACGAGCGGCGCCTGCTCACCGACGCGCTGTCGACCTTCCTCGTCTACCAGAAGGAGTGGAAGAAGCGCGACTACGGCCTGGCCAACAACATGACGGCGAAGGCCGCCGAGGCGTTCGACCGCTAGCCGGAGCAGCCGTGCCTTCGGCCCTTGCTGGGCGTGGCTCCCAAAGCGCCAGAACCGAGCCCGACGACGGCCGGTGCGAACCAGCCGCCGCCGGGGCTCTCCTCTCTCGCGCGCCCTGCGGCTCCCCCCGGGATCTCTTCGTCGAACGTGCGGCGTGCGTCCGGCGCGGTCGCCTCGACGCTAGGGCTTCTGCGGCATCGACAGCCGCGCCCACCAGCGGCGCACGTTCGGCTGCAGCTCGGCGGCGCCGAGCGCGCTCACCGAGACGTCGCCCACGGCGCGCTCGAGCAGGGCCACGAGCGGTCGCTCGGCGTCCTTCTGCGCGCACGCCGGGCACAGCTCCAGCATCTTCAGCACGCGGTTCTCGAACACGTGCATGGTGCAGACCTTGGTGCCGCAGCCGTCGCAGCGGTGGCCGATCGTGCCGTCGCAGCGTGCGGCTCTGCCGCCGGCTGCAGCCAGCGCCTGTCCGCAGCGGGACGCTTTCCAGCGATCGGGAGTATTGGACTGTGGATGTTCGATGCGCATGCTCGGGAAGGTTGCAAAGGCGGGGCCGTCCTCGGCCTAGCCGCGGCGCCAGGTTAGCGCGTCCTCGCAGGTAGGGGTTCCCCCAGTCGAAAGTGCCACTTCGAACTCGGCGGAACCGGCGCCCGGAGAAATCACGTGTCCGTACCAGCACTTCCCCAAGGGGGGCGGATCGGGGTACGCCGCGCCCGGGGTGTCACTCGCGGCGATACACCCGGCCCGACCCGGCGCGGCCCGCGCCGCTGGCATCGCCTCAGACCGGCGCGGGACCGGGTTCGGGCTCCCCGTTCGGTCCGCTCGCCGCGTTGGTCTCGGCCGGGGCATCCGGCTCGACCGGCAGGTTGCGCATGGCCGGGCAGATCGCCCGGTAGCTGCACCAGGTGCAGTAGGTGCCCGGGCGCGGCTCGGGCGGTCCGGCGACGCTGCGCGCGGCCAGCTCGATCTGCTCGAGCAGGCGCGGCGTGAAGCTGTCGCGCACCTCCTCCATGGGCACGGGCGCCGACCACTCCATCGCCGCCTCGCCCACGAAGTGCACGCCCAGCCAGATCCGCTTGAGGTAGGGCGCGTTCGCGGCCGCGAGCGCAGCGTAGCCCTCGAGCTGGTCGGCGAAGTCGCTGGCCAGGCGACGCATGCCGGTCTTGTGGTCGACGACCGCCAGCTCGCCGTCGCCCCACTGGAAACCGACGTCGAGGATGCCGCGGAAGAACGCGTTCTGCGCGATGAACGAGGTCGGCTGCAGCATCACGTCGAAGGCCATCTGGCTCTCGATCATTTCGGTGTGCGGGCGCCGGCGCGCACGAAAGGCGTCGATCCGATCGATGAACGACTGCACCGCGGGCGCCAGCGCATCGAAGCGGTCGCGCTCGAAGTCGTGCAGGAGCTCCTTACGGCCGAGCTCCAGCGCCTCGCTCAGGCCGCGCCGCGCCAGCACCAGCTCGAGCACCGCGTGGATCGCCTTGCCGATGCGCTGCTCGGGCGACACCAGCGGCTCGGGGATCCGATCGGTGTAGCGGTAGTGGAACTCCATCGGGCAACGCTGCGCGCA
>JBKJOI010000505.1:0-10464 GCA_046595695.1 Haliangiales bacterium
GGCGCGCATCCGCGAGCGCGTCGCCGCGGGTGACCGCATCCTGGTCACCACGCTGACCAAGCGCATGGCCGAGGATCTCACCGAGTACTTCACCGACCTGGGCGTCAAGGTGCGCTACCTGCACTCCGACGTGGAGACGCTCGAGCGCATCGAGATCCTGCGCGACCTGCGGCGCGGCGAGTTCGACGTGCTGGTCGGCATCAACCTGCTGCGCGAGGGCCTCGACCTGCCCGAGGTGTCGCTGGTCGCCATCCTCGACGCCGACAAGGAGGGCTTCCTGCGCGCCGAGCGCTCGCTCATCCAGACCTGCGGCCGCGCGGCGCGCAACCTGAACGGCCGCGTCATCATGTACGGCGACCGCATCACGCGCGCCATGAAGGTCTGCATGGACGAGACCACGCGCCGGCGCGTGATCCAGGCGGCCTACAACAAGAAGCACAACATCACGCCGAAGAGCACGCAGCGCGCCATCGTCGATCACAAGATGGGCGGCTACGGCGACGACGGTGCCTCCACCGCGAGCGCGGCGGCGGAGAAGGCCGCGAAGTACAAGATCAACGACCTCGACGATCTGCGTGGCACCATCGCCAAGCTGTCGAAGCAGATGCACGCGGCCGCCGACGACCTGGACTTCGAGAAGGCGGCGGCGCTGCGCGACAAGCTGAAGGAGCTCAAGGAGCTCGAGCTCGCGGTCGGCTGAGGCGGGAGCCCCGTGCGCCTGCCTCTCCGTCGCGTGCGCCCGCACGCCGCGCGCAGCGCGCCGCGCGCCCCGTCGCGCCGCCTTGACACCTCGTCAGCGATACCGGTCACGCTTCCTGACACGGATGTCCGAATGTCACCGCGATCTGCCACGGCTTCGACACGCCCCCCTGCGTAACCTCCTGTAATCCGCCGGGAAGCCGCGTGGCACGCCGGCTGCTTAGGTCAGGTCTCGTCACCCGACGACAACCACCCGGACCAACAGGAGACCCTGCTCATGCGCGCCCCGATCCTTGCCCTGATCCTCGCCTCGATTCCGACCCTCGCCGCCGCGCAGGACGCGCCGCCCGCGCCCACGGCGCCGCCGGCCGCCATGTTCGCGCCGCCGCCGGTCGGTGTCGCCGCCCCGGCCGCCGAGCCGCTGCGCCCCGGCCTCGACCCGGGCCAGGTCGAGGATCCGAACATCGATCGCACGCTGCTCATGCCGACCGCGCAGACCCAGCCGAAGGGCTCGTTCTCGTTCAACGACTACGAGCTGCTGCTGGTCGGCGTGACGTACGGCGTCACCGACGACTTCCAGATCGGCGCGATGACCCTGGTGCCCATCACCGACGACATGCCCGCGTACCTGAACGCGAGCGCCAAGTACCGCTTCGTCAAGGCGGGCCCGCTGCGCCTGGCCGCGCAGGTCGGGATCAACTACATGAGCGCCGACTTCTTCGATGAGGGCGACGACTTCGACAACGGCGAGGGCAGCGACGACGACTCACTCAGCATGTTCAGCGGCGGCCTCATTGCCAGCATCTGCCTCGACGCCGGTTGCCACTCGCTCGCCAGCGCGAGCGTCACCTCGGCCACCGGTTTCGAGAACGATGCGCGCGGAACCGCGCTGGTCTTCGACGCCTCGCTGGCCGCGCGCGTGAGCCCGCACGCCAAGCTCCTGCTCGAGGTCACCTCGGCCGGCGCGTTCGATGGGAACGACAGCCTCGAGGTCGCCGACGGTGCGCTGCTCTCGTACGGCGTGCGCTTCTACAGCAAGGAGATCGCCGGCGACATCGGCTTCATCAAGCCCATCGGCGAGGACATCGACAGCGACGACTTCCTGCTCGGCATCCCGTTCATCAACTTCACCTACCGCCAGTAGCCCGCCCGGCGCACCGCACGCGCCGCATGCGCCGCGCGCCCTCCTCGCCTATCCCCGCTTCCGGTACAACATGCGCCACACCGGCTCGCCGGCCTCGGCGCAGCCTTCCTCGCGCTTCGACCGGCAGCCGTACGGGTTGCCGTCCTTCCAGAAGCTCCACGCACCCGCCGCGTTCGTGAACCGCCCGTCGTGGGCCTCGATGGTGTCCATCGCGTCGAGCGCGAGATCCCAGATATCGCTCTGGAAGAACAGCTCGCCGCCGGGCGCGAGCGCGTTCCACATGTCGATCACCAGCTCGTCGGCCATGACGCGCCGCTTGTGCTGCTTTTTCTTGAAGTACGGATCGGGGAAGTTGATGAAGAAGCGCGCCACTTGGTAGCCCGCGAGGTAGTAGGGCAGATCGACGCTGACGTTGGAGAAGAACACGCGCACATCCAGGCCGCTCTCGCGCGCCCGCTCGGTCACCGGGGCGATGAACTCCTGCCGGATCTCGAGCCCGATCTCGCAGCGCACGACGCCCGCGCTGCGCGCCTGCTCGGCGCGCTCGAACAGGAACTGCGCGTCGGCGCAGCCGATCTCGACCTCGAGCTCGCGATCGCTGGGCAGCGCGAGGCGCTGGCGGCGCGGCTCGACCATGCCGGACTTGAGAGGATTGACGTGCTGCCTGACGCGCATCGGGGCCGCGACTACTTAGCGCGAGCAGCCAGTGCGCGAAAGCCGAATTCGCGCACGTTGAGCGGCGACTCGAGCACCGCCAGCGCCGCCTCGCCGATCCAGCGGAACTCGCCGTACTCGTCGTTGGGCACCACCGCCGCGTCGGTGTCGACGTCGGCGACGAACACGAAGTTCATGTGCAGCCCCTTCGAGCCAGCCTGGTGCTCCTCGTAGCCGAGGAAGCCAGGCGGCTCGCCGTCGGCGGCGCCGAGGAGCGGGGCGAAGCGCGCGGCCAGCCCGGTCTCCTCGCTCAGCTCGCGCACAGCGGCCTCGATCGGCGTCTCTCCGGGCTCGAGCTCGCCGCCGATGGGCAGCCAGGTCTGCAGACGCCGGTGCTGGATCACCAGCACCTCGCCGCCGGGCCCACCGCGGCGCGCGTACACCGCGACCGAGAAGGCGCGGCGGAGGTTACTCGAGGACAGTGAAGTCACGGGGACTCGACGGCACACCGTTCACGGTCACGACCACGCTCTGTACGCCGGGCTGCGCGCCCGCAGGCACGGTCACGGTAATACGCGTCGGCTTCCACGCCTTGACCGGCGCACGCACCGGCGGCTCCGGCTCGGGCACCCCCTCGGTGACCCCGAACGTGACGAAGCCCGCCGGCGGCGCCGCGCAGGTGTCGCCCGCGCCGACGTCTGCGGCCGCCGGGCCGCAGAAGCGCACGCCCAGCAGATCGATCTCGGTGCCCGCCGCGGCTGACGCGGGCGCGAGCGAGTCGATGCGTGGCGCGGTGCCGTCGTCATCGTCACCGCATCCGGTTGCCAGCATCGCCGCTCCGAGCAGCGCGACGACCGTCCACCAGCTCAGGGGAGTCATCCGGGTCATTTCTCGTCGACTCTAGCGTTAGCCGCGCAAGTGGTCAAACCCGCTGCACTTCTTGACGGTCTGACATGCGACGTGCGAGCTTTGCCCGGCATGGGTAAGGTTCGCCGGTCAGTCGCGAAGGACGAACGCCGACTGCAGCTCGTCCAGGCGGCGCAGGAGGTCTTCGCGCAGCGCGGCTACCATGCCGCCACCGTCGACGACATCACGCGCGCGGCGGGTGTCGCGAAGGGCACCTTCTACCTCTACTTCCAGGAGAAGCGGGAGATCTACTACGAGGTCATCCGCGCCTTCCTGCAGCTCATCAAGGACATCGGCCGGTCGGTGGCGCTGGCGCCGCGCGGCGCCGACTTCTACTCGCGCTGCGAGCACGCCGCCAACGAGCTCATGAAGGTCTTCGTCGACAACCGCGAGATGGCGCGCCTGGCCTACCGCGAGTCGATGGGCCTGGATCCCGAGCTCGAGCGGCTCATCCGCACCTTCTACCGCGAGATCGCCGAGGTCGAGGCCTCCAACATCCGCGTCGGCATCGAGCTGGGCGTGTTCCGCCAGGTCGACCCGCTGCTGGTCGCCTACGCGCACATCGGCATGGTCGAGCGCGTGCTGCTGGCGATGCTCGAGGAGGACAGCGGCCTGCCCGCCCCCGAGGCGATCGTGAAGGAAATCATGGCGATCGCGTTCCAGGGGCTCAGCAAGTAGCTCGCTTCCGCTAGAAGCGCACGCCCAGGCCGAGGCGGAAGTCGACGGCGGCGATCGAGTCGCTGGTGGCCGCGGGGCGGTCGTCGTCCTTCGTGGGATCCGTGAAGTTCAGCGAGTCCTTCTCGGTCTCGGTCTCGATGACCTCGACGAGGCCGAACTCGGCGAACAGGAACCCGCGGCTCGCGCCCAGGAACACCTCGCCGCCCAGGCCACCGGTGACGGTGCTGTGCTTGCCGATCTGCTCCTCGTACAGCGTGGACTCCTCGACGGTACCGACGCGGCCGAACAGGTACGGCGTCGCCAGGCCACCGGGGAACGGCACGATCCGCAGGCCCAGATCATGGCTGGTGACGAGGAACGACGAGTTGGCGGCGACCGTGAGCTCGACGTAGTGGACGCGGAAGCCGAGCTGGATGCCCAGGCCCACGTTGCCGAAGTCGAGCGCCACGCTCACGCCGCTGGTACGCCTCGCAAGCGTGGGCGTGGCCGAGCTCGCGGCCGGTGATGACACGACCGCGGCGGGGCGGGCCAGCGCGGCCAGTGCGGACGACTCAGGCGGCGCGATGGCTTCGTCGGCGTGCGCTACCACCGGGGCGGCAAGCGCCGCAGCAGCGACGAGGGTGGCAATCAAGAGTGAGGTGTTCGAGGACGAAGACATGCGGACTGGTCGTGCAGCCGACGTGCCACGGCTCAACTAGAGGAAATCACACGGGTACGGCCGTCGAATCTTGAACACGATCCACGATCTGATGGGCGTTCACCAGCGCGTCCACCACGCCCTCACCCTACCAGCTCGGCGACTCCTTCAGGATGCGCCGCGCGATGACGATCCGCTGGATCTGCGCGGTGCCCTCGAAGATGTCGAACACCTTGATGTCGCGGTACCACTTTTCGACCAGCGCGTGCTTCTCGAGGCCGTGCGCGCCGAGCAGCTGCACGGCGTCGCGGCACACCGCCATGGACGCCTTGGCCGCATACGCCTTGGCCATGGAGGCTTCCTTCGCGTTGGGGATGCCCTCGTCCTGCATCCAGGCGGCGCGCCAGCACATGAGCCGCGAGGCGTCGATCTGGCGCGCCATGTCGCCGAGCGTGGCGGCGATCTGCGCGTAGCGCGGAATGGGCCGGTCGAGCGCGTAGTTCTGCTTCACGAACTCGCGCACGTAGTCGTAGGCGGCGCGCGCGATGCCGACGGCCATGATGCCGACCATGGGCCGCGACGCGTCGAAGGTCTTCATCGCGCCCATGAACCCTTGCTTGGACGCGTAGTGCTCCTCGCCGCCGAGCAGGTTGGCCTCGGGCACGCGACAGTCCCCGAGCACGAGCTCGGCGGTCTCCGAGGCGCGCAGGCCCATCTTGTCCTCGATCTTGCCGACCGAGAACCCGGGCGTGCCCTTCTCGACGACGAACGCGCGGTGCCCGCCGCGGCCCTGCGTCGGGTCGATGGTCGCGAAGATGACCACCCAGTCGGCGCGCGCGCCGTTGGTGATGTAGCACTTGCGGCCGTTCAGCACCCAGTGGTCGCCGTCCTTGCGACACGAGGTGCGGATGCCCGAGACGTCGGAGCCCGCGATCGGCTCGGTGAGGCCGTAGGCGCCGAAGTGCAGCCCGGGCTGCTTGAAGACCTCGAAGAAGCGCTGCTTCTGCTCGCTCGTACCCATGAAGCGCACCGGCGGGCCGCCCAGGCCGGGCCCGGGCAGGCAGAGCAGGATCGACGCGTCGCCCCAGGCGAGCTCCTCGGCGCCGAGCATGGCCAGGCGCCCGCCGGTCTTCTTCTTCTTCGGATCCTTGATCGCGCCGGGCGCCTCCTCCTCCTCGATGATGCCGCCCGCGTCGGCGCCACCGCCGCCGGGGAACATGGCCTTCATCGCCGAGATGCGCTCGAGGAACTCGTCGGGCATCCGGTGCAGCCGGTCGGCCTCGAGCGACATGGGGCGCAGCGCGAACTTCGCGAACTGGTGCGCCATGTCCTTGAGCTGGCGCTCTTGCTCGGTGAGCTCGAAGTCCATGATCGTGTCCTCCTCAGCTCACCACGGGTTGGATCCACGAGGCCGGCAGGTCGACGCCGAACTCGTGGGGCTTGCCGATCGCCGCGCTCGCCACGACCAGGCGGTGCAGCTCGTCCGATGCGCCGAAGAGCGCGAGCGTCTTGGTGTCGCGCATCCACTTCTCCACCGGGAAGTCCTGCACGAAGCCGGCGCCGCCCAGGAGCTGCACACTGTCGTCGGCGACGTGCCAGGCGAGCTCGTTGGCGTGGGTCGCGGCCATCGCCGCCGACGTGAGCGCGGTCTTGGCGCCCTTGTCGATCTCGGCGGCGGCGCGCCACACCATCCAGCGCGCGCAGTCGACCTCGGTGGCCATCTCGGCCAGCTCGAAGCTCACCGACTGGAAGTGCGCCACCGGCTTGCCGAACGCCAAGCGATCCTGGGTGTACTCGAGCGCGACCTCGAACGACGCGCGCGCGAGGCCGACCTGGCGCGCTGCGTTCTGCAGGGCGATGCGCGCGAACATGCGGCGCGTCGCGTTCACCGGATCGGCGAGGCCGGCCCCGGCCAGGCGCGGCGCGGCGCCGACGCGACAGCCGGTGAAGCGCACGCTGGCCGCGTGCACGGTCTCGAGGCCGAGCCACTCGCAGCGCGTGCCCGGCTTGACGCCCGGGTTTCCGCCCTCGACCGCGAACGCGGCGACGCCCTTCCATCCCGCCGCGGCCTCGACCTGCGCGAACACGACGTACAGATCGGCGATGCCGCCGTTGACCACGAACGACTTCTCGCCGTCGATGATCCAGCCGTCCCCATCGGGACGCGCGGTGGTGGCGAAGCCGGCCTCGGGCAGGTGTTTGCCGGTCTCGCTCCACGCGAGCGCGCCGCGCTTCTGCGCCGCGCCCGGGCCGCCGGCGAAGCGCGCCAGGAGCCGGCTCGCCTGCTCGGGCGTGCCCAGCTCGAGCAGCGCCGCCGAGACGTGCCCGACGGTCCACAGCGCCACCGCCGCGCCCGGGTCGCCCCAGGCGAGCTCCTCGTGCGCGAGCACCGCGGTCGACAGGCCCATGCCCATGCCGCCCGCGGCCTCGGGGACGTCGACGAGCGCCAAGCCTAGCTCGTGGAACCGCCGGAGCAGCTCATCCGGCACACCGCGCGCCTTTTCGTACGCTCGCAGGTTCGGCCGCAGCTCGTCGGCGGCAAACTTGCGCACCGTCTCCTGCAGCAGCTGCTGGTCCTCGGAGAGGGCGAACGAGATCATCGACTGCCTCCAGACGTGGCGATCTTACTTTCGGGGACGGTGTTCAAGATCTTACTTTCGGACCGAAAGTTAGATCCTGAGCACCGTCCCCGAAAGTAAGATTCTAGTGGCCGGGGTGGGCTTCACTCGTGGACCGCCGCGGCCCCTTGCGTGACCCGGCGCTGCGGCGTAGTGTCGGCCTCGATCCTCGGGGGGCTCATGCCCGCGAGCATCGATCTGAGCTCGGACACGATGGACGACGCTTCTCTCAGCTTTCCGCGCAGGCCCGTGAGCTGCGAGCGCGCCGTGGCGGCGGCGACGGTCAAGCGTTCGATCTCACGCTTGATTTCGGTCGGTCGCATACCAAGATGCTACGCGCGTGCGGCCCGCGCCGTCAACGCACCTGGCAACGCGGCGACGGGACGACCATCGATTCGAGCTTTCGGGCGACGCAACGACGTAGCACCCGGCAGGCACCCATGACCGACACTGTTCCTGATCAGCTGAACGACGAAGACACCTCCTCCATCGTGCGGATCGGCTGCGCGGGGCTGCCCAACAGCGTGTCGCGCCCGCAGTACTTCGAGCGGCTCGACCTGCTCGAGGCGGACGTCACGTTCTTCGAGCCGCCCCGTGACCTCGCCCTCCGGCGCTGGCACCAGGACGCTCCGCCCGGCGCCGGCTTCACCATGCTGGCGTGGCAGTTCCTGACCCACGACCCGGACACCCAGGGCTACGAACGCCTGGCGCACCCGGTGGCGCCCGAGCTGAAGCAGCAGATCGGCTCGTTCCGCACCACGCCGGCCACCAAGGACGCCTGGCAGCGGACGCTCGCGGCCGCGCACACGCTGACCTCCGAGGTCATCCTGTTCCAGTCGCCGCCCGCGTTCGCGCCCTCGCAGGCGAACCAGGACGCGATGCGCCGCTTCTTCGGCGAGATCGTCGGCGAGCGCCCGGTGGACCTCGCGCTCGCGTGGGAGCCGCGCGGCGTGTGGGAGCCGGGGCAGGCGAGCAAGCTCGCCAAGGAGCTCGGGCTCATCTACGCCGTCGACCCGCTGCAGCTCGAGATCGAGCCGCCCGAGGGCGACGAGGCCTACTTCCGCCTCTACGGCCTGGGCCTGCACCGCAACAAGATCGGCGAGGACGCCATGGACCTCGTGGCCGACATGCTCGACCTGTACGAGCGCTCGTGGGTCGTCTTCAACAACGTCGAGAAGTACCCCGACGCGCAGCGCTTCAAGAAGCTCATGGCCGGCCGCGAGTTCGTCGGCGACGACGCCGGGTAGCTCGCCGCCCCGAGGCACCCTTCCGTGTCCCTCTCCGACGTCGAAATCGCGCATGTGGTCGCCGAGCTCGCACCCCTCGTCGCCGGGCAACCGGTCGGCAAGGTGTACGAGGCCTGGGGCCACACGCTGCTGCTCGAGGTCGGCCGCGAGCGCCTGATCGTCTCGGCGCAGCCGCGCGCCAGCCGCCTTCACACCACCGCGGCGCGCGGCCGACTCGACACACCGGGCGCGGCGCCGTCGGGCTTCGCGATGCTGCTGCGCAAGCGCCTGGGCGGCCTCCGCGTCGTCGCGCTGCGTGTGCTGGCACCCGGCGAGCGGGTCGTCGAGCTCGACTTCGGCACCGGCCGCGATCGACTGGTCGCCGAGCTGACCGGGCCCCACGCGAACGTGTTCCTGGTCGATCCCGAGGGCAAGCTGGTCGCGTCGCTCCGGCCGAGCCGCTCGACCACGCGGCCGCTCGCGCCCGGCGTGATCTACGAGGTGCCGCCGCTCGCGCCCGAGGGCGCGCGCTGGCGTGGCGGCGATCGCTTCGGCGCCGAGCCGGGCGTCCCGACGCGAGTCGCCCGCCACTACGACGAACAGCTCGCGCGCGAAGAAGAGACCGCGCTGCGCGAGCAGCTCTCGGCCGTGCTGCGGCGCGCCGTCGACCGGCTCGAGCGCCGCGACGTCGCGCTCGCCACCGACCTGGCGCGCGCCGCCGAGGCCGAGATCTACCGCAAGTACGGCGACCTCCTGCTCGCGCATCTCTACGAGCTGCCCGGCCGCGGCGCCACCAGCGCGACGGTCAGCGACGACTTCGAGGACGGCTCGCCACTCACCATCACGCTCCTGCCCACTCTCGACGCCAAGCAAAACGCGGCGCGCTTCTACAAGCAGCACAAGCGCCTCACGGGCGGCAAGAAGCGGATCCACGAGCGCATCGCGGCGACGCGCGCGGCGCTCGAGCTCGGACGCGCGCGGCTGGCCGAGCTGCACACGGTCGACCTGCCCGGGCTGCGCGCGATCGCGGCGGCCTTGCCGCCCGAGCTGCGGCCGGCGGCGGGCGACTCGGCGCGCACGCGAGCGCGCCGACGCGTCGAGGCCGACGCCAGCGCCGCGGCGCTGCCCTACCGCGAGTACCGCTCGCTCGCGGGGGACGTGATTCTCGTCGGCAAGTCGGCGGCGGACAACGACACGCTCAGCTTCCGCGTCGCGCGCGGCAACGATCTGTGGCTGCACACGCTCGACGCGCCGGGTGCGCACGTCGTGGTGCGCCGCCGCGGCTCGTCGGCGGGTGCGACCGGCCTGTCCGAGGCGACGCTGCTCGACGCGGGCACGCTGGCCGCGCACAACTCGCCGCTCGCCGGTGAGGCGCAGGTCGACATCTCGTACACGGCGGCCAAGAACCTGCGCAAGCCGCGCGGCGCAGCACCCGGGGCCGTCTACGTCTCGGACTCCAAGACCCTGCGCGTGCGCATGGATCCCGAGCGCCTGGCGCGGCTGCTCGCCCCGCCGTCAGAGCTCGAGAAGTAAGTTGTGGGCGCCGCGGAGCGGCGCTCAGAAATTGAAGGTCGACGACGGCGTCGGCAGCACGGCGGGCGGCATCTCCTCGAGCTCCACCGGCTTCTTCGGCTTGGGCGGCGGCGGCGGCACCGGCTTCGCCAGGGCCCGGGCGGCAGCCGAATTCGACGACAGGAGCGGCGTGGGCCGCACGCCCACGAGCGGCCGCTGGATGACCGGCGGCGCGGGCCGCGGCGGTATGACGACGGGCGGCGCGGGCGCGGCGACCGGAGGCTTCGCGACGGCCTCCGCGGGCGTGGCGACCGGAGGCTTCGCGACGGCCTTCGCGAGCGCGCCGGCCGGAGCCTTCGCGAAGGCCTTCGCCACCACCGGCTTCGCCGC
>JBKJOI010000374.1:0-8236 GCA_046595695.1 Haliangiales bacterium
GCAGCTCCGGATCGAAGGCGGCTACGACTTCCAGTACGACGTCCGCCGCAACGAGTCGCGCATCCAGGCGCAGCCCGCGGGAACGCCCGCCAACGCGCCGCCGCTGCCGCTCCTCGACAAGACGAAATCGCAGCACAACGCTCGCTTCTTCGTCGGCTACGACAACAAGCTCTACGAGAACGTCCAGTTCACGTCGGGCCTCGAGTACCTGCAGAGCATGGAGCGCAGCGAGACGTACCGTCTCGTCTTCGACATCGGCCTCAAGTCGAACATCGGCGGCAACTTCGCCGTCGCGACGACGTACACGATGCGCTTCGAGAACGAGCCGCTCCCCTCCGTCGAGAAGACCGACTCGATCGCGTCGGTGAACCTCGTCTACACGCTCTTCTGAGATCGCTGGCGACCTCTGGCCCCGGACACCCTCGCGGCTGTCCGGGACATAGGGCCACCGGCTGAAAACGCCTCGAAAGAGGCTCATCGCGTGACGGCACGCCGGTCGCAAACCGGCGTGGCATGCTCGCCACTGCTCATAGCGCGGTCCTCGTCGGTCTCGCCGCGCATCCGGTCCGCGTCGAGGTCCAGGCCACGCGGGGCGTGCCTTCGTTCGAGCTCGTCGGCCTCGCCGAGGTAGCCGTCCGCGAGAGCCGCGTGCGCGTGAAGAGCGCGCTCGCGCAGCTCGGCGTCGACATCAGCGAGTGCCGCGTCGTCGTCAACCTGGCGCCCGCCGACGTGCGAAAGCGAGGGACGGCCTTCGATCTCGCGATCGCGGTCGCCACGCTCGTCTCGCTGAAGCTGCTTCCCGAGGATTGCCTCGGCGAGATCCTCTTTCTCGGTGAGCTGTCGCTCGACGGCACGCTCCACCCGTTGCGCGGCGTGGTCGCCCACCTCCTCGGAGCACGCGACCAGGGCATTGCCCGCGTCATCGTCCCCGCGGCGAACGAGGGCGAGGCCGCGCTCGTCGATGGCATCGAGGTCGCTGTCGCGCAGACGCTTGCCGAGCTCGTCGACGCGCTCCGCGGCGAGCGCGCGTTGCCGCGTGCGTCGGCGAAGCTCGACACGAAGCGAGCGCCTGGCGGTCTTGTGGTCGACGACCTCGGCGACGTGCGAGGTCAGTCGAGCGGCCGGCGTGCCCTCGAGATCGCCGCGGCGGGCGCGCACAATCTCCTCTTCATCGGCCCGCCGGGCGGCGGCAAGACGATGCTCGCGCGGCGTCTGCCGGGCATTCTCCCGACGCTCGGTCGTGACGAGGCGCTCGAGGTGCTCGCCATCCAGAGCGTCGCGGGGCTTCTGTCCGGGGTGCGCGGCGTGTGCGGGCGTCCGTTCCGCGCACCGCACCACACGGCGAGTGACATCGCGCTCGTCGGGGGCGGTGACCTCTCGCGACCGGGCGAGGTGAGCCTCGCGCACAACGGCGTGCTCTTTCTCGACGAGCTCGCGGAGTTCCGCCGAGGCACGCTCGAGGCCCTGCGGCAGCCTCTCGAGGACGGCATCGTCACGGTGTCGCGCGCGCACGGTTCGATGACGTTCCCGGCGCGGCCGATCGTGATCGGAGCGACGAACCCGTGCCCGTGCGGCCACCGTGGAGACGGCTCCACGCGGTGTCACTGCCGGCTCGAGAACCTCCGCGCCTATCGCGCGCGCATGAGCGGGCCGCTGGTCGATCGGCTCGACCTGCACGTCGTGTTGCCGCCGGTCGACGTGCTCTCGCTTCGCGGGAAGTCGACGTCGGAGCGGAGCGCGGTCGTGCGGGCGCGCGTCGAGAAGGCGCGCGCCGTGCAACGTGAACGTGTCGTCGCCGGCGAGACTGCCGCGGGGGCGAACGCGTATCTCGGCGCGAAGGATGCGGAGCGCATCTGCGCGCTCGACAGCTCGGGCACGAAGCTCGTGGAGGACGCCGTGAAGCGGCTCGGCCTCTCGGCCCGTGGCTACGGGAAGGTGCTGCGTGTCGCGCGAACGATCGCCGACCTCGAGGGCACGACGGCCGTGAAGAGCGTGCACGTCGCCGAGGCGATCGGCCTCCGCGTGCTCGACAAGGGTGACCTCGCCGCACCTGCAGACGCTGCCTGAATCATTCGCGCGCCGCGTTGCTCGCCGGCGTCGCGCGACTCTCTCATCTCGGCGAGCTTCGAAGGACAGTCCCATGCTCGAGCAGATCGCAGAGAAGATGAAGATCCTGAAGTCGGTCGTTTCCAGCGTCGAGAAGCAGTTCGGCAAGGGGGCGATCATGGCCCTCGGCGACGAGGACGGGCTCGAGCCGGTGGCCACGATCTCGACGGGGTCGCTCGCGCTCGACCTCGCGACGGGCGTGGGTGGCTACCCTCGAGGCCGCATCGTCGAGATCTACGGCCCGGAGTCGAGCGGCAAGACGACGCTCGCGCTGCATGCGATCGCGCAGGCGCAGCGCAACGGTGGTGTGTGCGCGTTCATCGATGCGGAGCACGCGATCGACATCAATTACGCACGCGCGATCGGCGTCGAGATCGACAAGCTTCTCGTGTCCCAGCCCGACACGGGCGAGCAGGCGCTCGACATCGCCGAGATGCTCATCCGGTCGGGCGCCATCGATCTCATCGTGGTCGACTCGGTCGCGGCGCTCACGCCGCGCGCCGAGATCGACGGCGACATGGGCGACGCGCACATGGGCCTGCAGGCCCGGCTCATGAGCCAGGCCATGCGCAAGCTCACCGCGGTCACGTCGCGCACGCAGACCTCGGTCATCTTCATCAACCAGCTGCGCATGAAGATCGGCGTGGTCTACGGCAACCCGGAGACCACGACGGGCGGCAACGCACTCAAGTTCTACGCATCGGTGCGGCTCGACATCCGCAAGATCGGCGTGGTCAAGAACGGCGAGGAGTCGGTGGGCACCAAGGCGCGCGTGAAGGTCGTGAAGAACAAGGTCGCGCCGCCGTTCCGCGAGGCCGAGTTCGAGATCCTCTACGGCGTGGGCGTGAACAAGCTGGGCGAGATCGTCGACCTGGGCGAGAAGAGCGGGCTGCTCGAGAAGAGCGGCGCGTGGTTCTCGTACCAGGGCAAAAACCTGGCGCAGGGGCGCGACAAGATGGTCTCGTACCTGGCCGAGAACCCGGCGCTGGCGCAGGAGCTGCGGCTGTCCCTGGTCGAGGCGGCCAAGGCCGAGTGCATGATGGCGCCGGCGGCGTCGTCGCCGGCGGGCGCGCACGTGGCGGCGCTGAACGGCGCGAGCGCCAACGGCAACGCGAGCGGCAACGGGGTGGCGCATGCCGCCGCGTAAGCACGCGCGTGCGGTCATCGCGGCACGCTTGCTGTCCTCGGCGGCCGCGGGCGGCGAGTTGCCCAAGGACGGCGCGCCCGCGGGCCTCGAGCGCAAGATCCTCGAGGAGCTGATCTACGAGCGCGTGCGCGTCACCGTCGACATGTGCGCGCTCGTGGAGTTCGAGCTCGACCTGGCCGCGAGCATCGACCGCGCCCTGCACGCGTGCGCGGCCTCGCCAACCGAGCGCAGTGATCTGGCGCTCGACTACGTGCAGCGCGCCTGGGATCGCCTCACCGAGGAGGTCATCGGCGGCCTCGCCGAACGCGAGCTCGCCGGGACGGCCGCCGGGATCGCCTGAGCGAGTCACTTCGGCTTCATCTGCTTCCGCTGGGCGAAGACTCCCGGAGGCCGCCCGGGTAGTGCCGCCATCGCCGACCCGCCATGGGAATCGTGGCGTCGGCCGGCGAGTCGCGCATACCATGCGCCTGCATGTCGCTGTCGCGTCTGGTAGTGGCCGTCCTCCTCTTCGCCTTCGTGATCGTCAGCCGACCCGCAGGCGCCGACGAACCCCCGAGCCCACCCCTGGAACCGGTACCCGCCGGAAAGGCGCCGCCGCCGGAGCCGTCGCCCGACGCGCTGCACCCGGACGCGCCGCCCGACGCGCCGCGGCTCGGGCCGCCGCCCGAGCCGCCGCCGCCGGAGCTGGCGCCCTCGGCGCGCCCGCGGCTCCAGCCGCTGCGCATCGCCGTCGAGTGCGAGAGCCACTCGCGCACCAAGGCCTGCCCGGACTTCCTGATCGGCTTCATCGAGGCCTCGCCGCTGCTCCTGGCGTCGCCTCGCGCCAGCGCCCAGGTCGTGCTGTACGTCGCCGTGGTGCCCGTGGCCAACGACGACCGCTTCCACCTGCGCTTCGTCGGCAACGTGCGCGGCGCGCCGGCGAGCATCGAGGTCGACGTCGACGTGAACACCCGCGGCACCGATGACGAGCAGCTCGCGCAGCTCCGGCCCGCGTTCCTGCGCGGCGTCGCGCTCTACGTGGCCACGCTCAACCCGGGCGCCGTGAAGATCGAGCTCGTCACCCCCGAGGCCGTCGACGTCACCGCCACGGCGACGAGCCCCTGGGGCTTCAAGATCTTCCTCTACGGCAGCGGCAACTGGACCGAGGGCTACCAGTCGGCCAACGGCAACGCCGAGGTCACGGTGCAGCGTGTCGAGAGGACCTCGAAGTACTCGGCCAACCTGGGCACCTTCGGCGGGCTCAGCCGCCGCCCGCCGCTCGTCGTCGACGGCATGAAGATCAACCTCGACACGCGCGAGTGGGAGATCTACAGCGGCGTGTTCGGCAGCCACCACCTGGCGAAGGACTGGGCCGTGTCCTCGTCGCTGTGGTGGTCGGAGAACGATCCCAAGGGCCAGTTCGACAACACCGCCGGCGGCAACATCGGCCTCGAGTGGGACCGCTACCCATCGGACGATCCGCGCGGCAACGTGCTCGCCGTGGCTTACTTCTTGGCCCTGCGCAACGAGGTCTACAACTTCCCCAACGAGCTGGGTCAGACCCGGTCGCTCTATCCCTACAATCGCCTGTCGGCGTCGGCGCGGGTGCGTAAGGACAAGATAAACTTCGGCCTCAACCTGACCGTGGCCGCCGAGATCCTGCACCCCACCCGGCGCCACGATCTCTCGATCTCACCGTCGATCGAGTGGAAGCTCGGCGATCACGTCGACGTCGCCTTCCGCTTCTCCCTCGGCAAGCGCGCCGTGCCCCAGCCGGTCATCCCCGACGACGACTTCGAGGCCCAAGGCCGCGCGGCCTACGCCGAGCCGCTGTACACCTCGGGCTTCTTCACGCTGGAAGTGCACTTCGATCCCACGAACGGCGTGCGCAACAACCGCTTCGAGAACCTGTAGCGCCGCTCAGCCGGCCCAGCTACCGCTGTAGCGCCAAGCCATCGCCGACCAGGCGGTCGCGATCGGCGCCAAGGCGCTGTGGCTGGTGCAGAGCATCGTGAACGAGGACGCCGCCGCGCGCGGCGCGAGGCGGCTCGAGCGCGCCGCCTGCGCGTGCGCCACGCTCTCGGCGACGAGCTCGTTCGCGGCGGCCCCGATGGTCGCCGCGTCGCGACCCACCGCGACGACGGTCAGACCTTCGATCGACAGGCGTCGGGCGATCTCGCGACCCAGGCCGCGGCTGGCTCCGGTGACCACGGCAACACGTTCGACCATGGCGGGTTCCTCCGCGGCCAACCTAGCGCATCTTTGTCAAAGTTGAATGTGACACTTCTAGCTTTGTCGCGTGGGTGTGGCGGCCGCGTCCCGCACCAGATGCTTCGGCCGCGCGCACGGGCGCTATAGTCGCCCCGGTGACCGGAATCGGCGAGCAGCTCGGGCATGCGCTGGTACGCGGGCCGCTCGCCATCCGGCGGCTGCGCGCGCGCGGCTGGGCGTGGGTCGGCGTCTACCTGGCGCTCGCGTCCATCATCTCGTACGTGGCGGCGCGGCAGCTCATCGTGCACCGGCCCGACCTGGAGCGACTCCTCATCGAGTACATCCTGCCCGACGGCTGGACGTTCGCCGGCGAGCTGCTGATCGAACGCTTCTTTCGCGCGCAGCGGCACGCGGTGCTGATAAACGCTGCGATCGGCGGCAGCCTGCTGCTGGTGCAGCTGCTGCTGTTCCCGGTGAAGGAGCAGGTGTCGGCCACCTTCGAGCGCGAGGCCAGCCTGGTCGCCGAGCTGCCCAACGAGCATCCGCTGTGGTTCCAGGCCTGGGAAGAGGTGAAGCTGTTCCTGGCCTTCCTCGCCGCGCAGGGCAGCATCTTCTGGCTCGGGTACTCGCGCGATCCGGGTCGCCAGACGCTCGCGCTGGTGCTCAGCTACGGCTTCCTGTTCGCGTCGTTCGGGATCGACTTCCTGGCGCCCGTGCTGCAGCGCCACCGCCAGCGCTACTCGACAATGCTGAAGACGCTGCTCCTGCACCCGGTGCTGCTGCTCGCGTTCGGCGCGCTGTTCACGCTGCCCGCGGTGCTCGTCGGCAAGTGGATCGAGGCACACCCGGCGATGCCGTTCGGTCGCGCGGTCACGATGCTGTTCGCCGCCAACGTCGTGTGCGTCGCGTGGGCGGCGGTGGCCGGCACGTTCTGCGGCGCGCATCTCCTCGCCGACGCGCGCGCCACGCGCCGGCCGGCCGCGGCCACGCGCGTGCTCGCGTGGGCCTTTCTGCTCGGGCTGCTGGCGTGGAACGGCTACCGCTTGGGCGCGGTCGGCCTGGCGCTGCACCACAAGAGCCAGATCCTGAAGTGCGAGTATTCGCTCGACTGGACCTCGGTCGGGATCGATCGGCCGGGCCCGATCGATCTCATCGGCGGCCTGCGCCGCGATGCCGTCGAGGTCGGCGTGCACTTCGACGTGACCATCAAGAATCCGACGCGCTTCGATGTGGAGATCGAGGAGAACCGGCTGGAGGTCGTCCACGCCGGCCAGCGCGTCGCGACCGCGCGCTTGACGCCGGTGCGCGTGCCCGCGCACGGCCAGGTCGAGCAGCGGATGGCGCTGCCGCTCCGGCTGACGCCGAGCCAGCTCGCGCGCGGCACCGAGCTGCTACGCGCCGAGGGCTGGGCGATCACGCTCTACCTCGAGGTCGCGAGCGGCTTCGAGCTGCCGATCTACCTGCTGGACCCCGGCAAGCCATAGCCGCGGGTTCCGGTGCGTCCCGTGCCTTGCGTGGCGCGCGTCCGCGCCCTACTCGCGCCAGCCGCGCGCCTCGGCCGCGCGTTCCTCGGCCTCCTTGAGCGCCTTCGCGCGCGCCTCGGCCTCCTCCGCGCGCGCCTTCTCGGCGACCTGGTACTCGACGAGGGTCTTCTTGTAGTCGAGCTTGTCGAGCCGCGCCGCCGACTCGGTGCCGGTCTCGCCCGCGATCGCGCCGCCGAGCGCGCGCATCCACCAGCGCAGGAACTCCTCCTGGCGGAACGCGTTCGAGCGGATCATCTCGGCCTCGAGCGGCGCGGCGCCCGCGAAGAACGCCTCCAGCGCCTGCGCCATCTGCACCCGCGAGCCCACCAGGGCCTGCGCCATGGGCACCTTCGAGCCCGCCAGCGCCTCGACGCTGGCCGCACGCAGCGACGTGCTGGCGAGCGCGTGCGCGAGCATGCCGAGCTGGCCGTCGCCGGCCGCGCTCAGCCGCTTGCGCAGCGAGGTCCACTCGTTCACCGCCAGCGGCTGCTGCCCAGCGAGCCGGAAGACGTCGGCCACGATCGCGATCGCCAGCTCGGGCGGGTAGGGCGAGACGAGCGCGTTCTCGGCGAGCTCGGCGCGCACGCGCGGCAGGTCCAGGGGCACGCGGAATCCTAACCCAGGAGCGCGTCGGCGAGGCGGCGCGCCGCGGCGGCGAACTGGCCGAGGTCGTCGACGACCGCCAGGCGGAACTTCGGGTCGCCGGCGAGCGGCGCGAACAGCTGGCGCGCGCCGTCAGCGTGGCCGCTCCACAGGTGCAGGAAGGCCACGAACGCGCGCGAGCGCGGCAGCGCCTGGCCGAGCTTGTCGAGCGCACCCGGGACGCCGCAGTTGCTCAGGAAGTCACCGTCGGAGACCACGACCCGCAGCACGTCCGAGCGCTCGGCGCACGACCGGGTCAGCACGGCGAACGGGTAGTCGGTGCCGCCACCGGCGTACTGCAGGAGGAAGCGGCGCGCGCGCTCCTCGTCGTACATCCACTCGGAGACGAGCGGCGGGCCCGACGAGTACACGATCGCGCGCACGCTGCCGCGCCGGCGGATCGCCGCGGTGGCGAGCACCAGCGCCGCCAGCGTCATCGCGTTCTCGGCCTGCGCCGGGTCGGGCATCGAGCCGCTGGTGTCCAGGTAGACCTCGACCGCGGGCAGCTCGGCGGCCAAGGTCTGCGGCGTGTCAGCCTCCAGCTCGCGCCGCAGCGGCGCGACGCCGGCCATGGCGCCGCGCGCGATCACCGACGCGGTCCAGTCGATCGCGCGCGGATCCTCGCCCG
>JBKJOI010000683.1:0-13067 GCA_046595695.1 Haliangiales bacterium
GCCGCGCCAGCCCGAGGTCAACTTCGACATCCTCGACGAGACGCTGCGCAGCGAGGCCACGCGCACCGATGTGCAGCGCGGCCTGAATGATCCCGAGAAGAGCTACATGCTCTGGGAGCTCAAGCAGGGCTGCATGACCTCGGTCGTCAACTGCCTGTCGCCCGGCGAGCGCGCCGCCTTCGTCCTGGCCAACATCGTCAAGCTCGGCGACGACGACGCGATCGCGATCCTCGGCATCACCAAGAGCGCCTACAAGGTCCGGCTGTCGCGCGCTCAGAAGAAGGTCACCGACTACCTGGCGCCGCGCTGCGAGCACGTCGACCCGCGCAACCCGTGCCACTGTCCGAGCCGGCTCGGCGTCGCCATGAGCCGCGGCTTCCTGCCGCCGCCGCCCAACGCGCTGGCCACGCTGCGCCAGCCGTACGGCCGCTTCGGCTCGTCGGTGGACGGCGAGGACGCGCCGCTGCGCGACGTCATGGCCATCTACCAGTCCTTGCCCGAGCCCGATCCGCCCGCCGACCTGGAGACCGAGCTGCTGCACAAGCTCGACTCGGGCGAGTGGGCCGAGATGAAGAAGAAGGGCAAGCACTAGCGCATGCGCGCGGTGGCGCGGGCGGCCCTCGCGGCTACCGCGGCCGGGGCGCTCGGGGTGTTGGCTAGCGGCGCCGCGCACGCGGATCCGCTCTTCGAGCCGCCGGTGATCGGCAAGGCGCGCTGGGGCGGCGCCGAGGGTGACCCGGTGGTCGCCGGCCTCGTGCTCGACGTGCGCCTGCTCGGCGTGATCGGCGGGCACCGGCTGTCGCTCTGGCCCGACCGCGAGCTGGGCCTCGAGCCGGGCCAGCCGCTCGCCGCGGCGCTGCGCGCGGGCGCCGTGCTGCACCTGGTCGAGGCGCCGTGGACGTTCGCGCTGCAGCTCGATCTGGCCGAGAGCCTGCGGCCCGGGCGCGGCGGCGTGGCGCCATGGCAGGGCGCACCCGGAGCGTTCGTCGGCGCGGTCGTCGACGACGCCTACGTGCTGTGGCGGCCGGCGCGCGCGGCGCAGCTGGTGCTCGGCCGCGCGCGCGTGCCGTTCTCCAAGTGGCGCCAGTACGACGAGCGCGACATCGCGCTCGGCGCGGTGCCGTTCGTCGTCGATCGCGTGGCGCCCGACCGCCGCTGGGGGCTGCTGCTGCACGGCGACCTCGGCCAGCTCGCCTACGCCGCCGGCATCTGGGAGGACCTGGACGCGCTCGAGCCGCGCGTCGCGAGCGGCGACGTTGCTGAAGGTGGGCAGCTCGCCGGCGCGGCGCACGTGGAGTGGACGCCGATCGCGCCGATCATGGGCTCGAACCCGGTCGGCAAGGTGACCGGCGCGCGCGGCGCGCTGCCCACGCCGCGCGCGGATCCATGGTTCGCGACGCAGCGGGTCTCGGTGGGCCTGGGCCTGCTGTGGCGGCGCAGCGAGGCCGGTGCGCAACGCTACGACTTCTCGATCGCGGTAAAGTGGAAGTGGCGCTGGCTGGCCGCGCTCGGCGAAGCGCTCGTGCTCGACGGCGCCCGCCTGGGCGTGCATGGCGAGCTCGCGATCACGCCGGTGGACCGCGTCTCGCTGCACCTGCGCGGCGAGGTCGACCCCGGCGAGGCTGCCGGCGGCGTGGGCGCCGCGTGGACCGCGGGCGGCGGGATCATGTGGCACGCCACCGCCGACCGGCGCAGCCGCATCGGCTTCTACGGCTGGTACCGGCGGGTCGAGCGCGCAGGCGGACGCAACGATCAGGCGGAGGACGCCGCCATCGTCTTGGTCCAGACGGCGCTCTGACCGGCGCGCCGCCGTGCCCGCGCTACCTCCGCTTCTTGGTCCCCGCCGCGACGACGTCGGCGATGAACTTCTCGGGGCCGAACTTGCGCTCGATCAGGCCGATCATCTCCGGCGCGAAGCCGGCCAGGAAGGCGCCCAGGCGCTGGTCCATGGCGGCGACGATCAGCTCGGCGGGGTTGTGACTGACCGCCTGGATGACCGCGTCGGCGACCTGGCCGGGCGTCCGGCTACCAAGCGCGCGCGGTAGCTGCACGCCGGTGTCGAAGAACATGCCCGCGTCGCGGATGAAGCCCGGGTAGATCACCGTCACGCCGACGTGCTTCGCGGCGAGATCCTGGCGCAGCCCCAGCGCGAAGCCGCGCAGGCCGAACTTGGTCGCGGAATAGAGCGCGGTCGCGCCGGTGGCCAGCTTGCCGGCGATCGACGAGATGAACACCAGCTGGCCGCGGCCGCGCTCGATCATGCCGGGCGCGAGCAGGCGCGACAGCAGCACCGGGGCGCGCAGGTTGACGTCGAGCGCGGCGTCGATCTCGTCGGCCGCGTAGTCGAGGATCGAGCCCGACGCCGGCAGCGCCGCGTTGGCGACCAGGATGTCGATCGGGCCGGCCTCGTCGACCAGCCGCGCCACTGCGCCGCGCTCGGCCAGATCGGCGAGCACGACCCGCGCGCCGGTCTCCTCAGCGATCGCGCGCACCGCGTCGGGGCGGCGCGCCGACAGCACCAGCCGGGCGCCACCCTCGTGCAGCGCGCGCGCGATCGCCTGGCCGATGCCGCCGTTCGCGCCGGTGACGAGCGCGGTCGTGTCGCGGGTGATCTCCATCTCAGGCCGACGCCGCCGCGAAGGCGCCCTCGAGATCCGCGATGAGATCGGCGAGATCCTCGATGCCCACCGAGACGCGGATGAGCCCGTCGACGATGCCCAGGCGCGCGCGCATGTCGGGCGGGATCGACGCGTGCGTCATGATCGCCGGGTGCTCGATGAGCGACTCGACGCCGCCCAGCGACTCGGCGCAGGTGAAGATCTTGCATGCCTTGAGGAACTTGCGCGCGTTCTCGAGGTCGCCCTTGATGACGAAGCTGATCATCCCGCCGAAGCCCTTTTGCTGCTTGCGGGCGAGCGCGTGCTGCGGGTGCGACTCGAGGCCGGGGTAGATCACCTTCTCGACGCCCTTGTGCGCGGCCAGCCAGGCGGCGACGGCGCGCCCGTTCTCCTCGTGGCGCTGCATGCGCACGTGCAGCGTCTTGGTGCCGCGCAGCACCAGGAACGAGTCCATCGGCGAGGGCACCGCGCCGACCGCGTTCTGCAGGAAGGCCAGGCGCGCGCGCAGGTCGTCGTCGTTCATGATGGCGCAGCCGCCGACCACGTCGGAGTGACCGTTCAGGTACTTGGTCATCGAGTGCACGACAATGTCGGCGCCCAGCTCGAGCGGCCGCTGCAGGTAGGGCGTCATGAAGGTGTTGTCGACGACCACCAGCACGTCGGGCCGCACCTGCTTCACCGCCGCGGTCACGCCGGCGATGTCGCACAGCTTGAGCATGGGGTTCGTGGGTGTCTCGATCCAGACCATCTTGGTGCGCGGCTGCAGGGCGGCCACGAACGCCTCGGGGCCCGCCGCCGGATCGACGTAGGTGAAGTCGAGCCCGCTCGAGCGGCGGAACACCCGCTCGAACAGCCGGTAGGTGCCGCCGTAGAGATCGTCGGCGGCGACCACGTGGTCGCCACTGTCCAGCATGTGCAGGATGGTCGTGGCGGTCGCGCAGCCCGACGCGAAGCACAGGCCGTGCTTGCCGCCCTCGAGCGCCGCGACGTTGGCCTCGAGCGCGAAGCGCGTGAGGTTGTGCGTGCGCGAGTACTCGAAGCCCTTGTGCTCGCCCGGCCCGTCCTGCGCGTAGGTCGAGGTGTAGTAGATCGGCGTCATCACCGCGCCGGTCACCGGGTCCGGGCGCTGCCCGGCGTGGATCGCGAGCGTGCCGAAACCGGCCTTCTTGGAGGAGTCGGTAGCCATGCAGATGCTCCTTGGGTGCGGCGCGCTAGGCGGCGCGTCGATCGGCGAGGAATTCGATGAGGTCGATCTTGGTGATGATGCCGACGACCACGTCACGCTCCTGCACCGCGACGAGCTTGGCCTCGTTGAAGATGGTCTTCAGCAGCACGATGCGCGTGGCCGGGGTCACCGTCGCGTAGTCGCTCTCGAGCAACGTGTCGATGGTGTCGTCCAGCTTGCCGTCGGCGGAGACCATGTGCTTGAGCAGGTCGGCCTCGGCGATGAGCCCGATCATGCGGCCGCCGTCGAAGACCGGCAGCTGCGAGAACGAGTGCTGCTTGAGCAGCCCGATCACGCTGCGGATGGTGTCGCCGCGCTGCGCGGTGATGATCTTGCGATCGCCGCGCTTGTGCAGGAGATCCGCGACGGTGCCGAGCGGATCCTCGGTGTCGAGGAAGCCGTTCTGGCGCATCCACTCGTCGTTGTAGACCTTGGACAGGTACTTGCCGGCACCGTCGGGCAGCAGAATCAGGATCTTCTCCTGCTTGCCCGAGGTCTCGGCGTACTTGATGGCGCCCGCGACCGCGGCGCCGCACGAACCGCCCACGAACAGGCCTTCTTCGCGCGCCAGCCGGCGCGTCATCATGAAGCACTCTTTGTCGTCGACGCGCGCGATCTCGTCGATGACCTTGAGGTTCATGGTCGAGGGCAGGAAGTCCTCGCCGATGCCCTCGACGTAGTACGAGAACGGCTTGGTGAGGCGGCCGGTCTTGACGTACTCGTAGTAGAGCGAGCCGATGGGGTCGACGCCGACGATCTTGATGCTCGGCTTCTTCTCCTTGAAGTACTTCGCGCAGCCCGACAGCGTGCCGCCCGTGCCCATGCCGGCCGCGAAGACGTCGAAGTCACCGCCGGTCTGCTCCCAGATCTCGGGCGCCGTCGACACGTAGTGCGCCTCGGGGTTGGCGGGGTTGTGGTACTGGTTCGAGTAGAACGCGCCGGGCGTCTCCTCCACCAGGCGGCGCGACACCGAGTAGTACGAGCGCGGATCTTCCGGCTCGACCGCGGTCGGGCAGATGACCACCTTGGCGCCGAACGCGCGCAGGGACGCGATCTTCTCCGACGACATCTTGTCGGGCATGACAAAGATGCACTGGTAGCCGCGGATGGCCGCGACCATGGCCAGGCCCATGCCGGTGTTGCCCGAGGTCGCCTCGATGATGGTGCCGCCCGGACGCAGGAGCCCGCGTCGCTCGGCGTCGGTGACGATGTTGATCGCCACGCGGTCCTTCATGGACCCGCCCGGGTTCAGGTACTCGCACTTGACGTAGATCTCCGACTTGATCTGCCGGGTCACGCTGTTCAGGCGCACGATCGGCGTGTTGCCGACCGCCTCCAGAATGTTGGGCAGGGCGCCCTTCATCATGGCTAGTTCTCCTCGCTGAACTTGAACGCCCCCGGATCGTGCTCGAGGATGCGCTCGAAGGCGGCCTCCTCGAGCAGATCCATCATGGTCTGACCGCCGAACTGCTTGACGATCCGGTCGTCGTACTCGTCGGCGATGAGCGCGACGTCGTGGACCGTGGCCATGAGCTCCTCGCCGTCGAGGGTCGAGCCGCCGAGCAGCGAGTGCTGGAACAGCAGGCACTCGCCCTCGGGGTCGTAGGCGAACGCGCCGAAACGCAGGTGCGCGTTGAGCGTGAGCAGCTCCTGGGCGAGCTTGCCGTCCATGCGCAGCCCCTTCACCACCTGCGCGACGCAGCGCACGATGGCCTTGGACTTGCCCCACGACACCACGTTGATCATCACGTAGGCGGAGCCCTGCTTGACCGTGTAGAGCCGGTCGTCGATCTTGCGAAAAGCGTGGTTGGCGCCGAGCGACTGTTCGATGAGCAGCGCTGTGGCGACCTCGGCCGGGTTCATCAGAAGCCTCCGTGGAAACCGCGTGAGTCGCGGCGCGGTCGAGATACCACGCGACGGGGGTCCTTACAAGACGCCGCGCGGTTGTGAAAAGGGGTGCCCGTCGTGATGCGCCGCGTCAGTGCGACGGGTCACGGGAGCGCTGGTATGCCTCGGAGTATACTGCCGGCAGATGCTGCTCAGGTCGTGCTTCCCGCTGCTCGCGCTGCTCGCGGGCAGTCTGCCGCTCGGGGCCTGCGGCGACGACGCCGACACCATCGTCGTCGAGGGCGAGGGCGGCACGTTCGTACCCGCAGACTTCCCTGGCTGGGTGCCCATCGTGAGCGCGAGCGTGGCGGGCGAGAGCGGCGCGTTCCTCGTCGACACCGGCGCGCCGGTCACGATCCTCGATCGCGATTCGTTCGCCGGCCTCGAACAGGACGGCGCGCGCGACGTCGATCTCGAGGGCTTCGGGCTCGGCTTCCCCGGCTACCCGGCGATCAGCTACGACATCTTCGGCGGCGTGCCCGGTACCGGTATCCCCGACGGCATCCTCGGCGGCGATCTGCTGCGTCACTTTGCGCTGCGCCTCGACTACCAGGGCGGCCGCGCGGCGCTCTTCTACGACACCGATCCGGGCCCCGCCGACACCACCATCGTGGACCCGGGCACCGTGGTCAGCTTCGATCTCATCGGTGGCGGCAACTCGTACATCCCCGGCAACTGCCCCCCCGAGCCGTTCTGCGGCATCGTCGATCTGCCGGCCACGCGCATCCTCCTGCAGGCGCGCTTCGAGGGCGAAGCCGGGCTGCGCTGGGTGCTGCTCGACACCGGCGCGTCGGCGGTGGTGGTGAGCGAGAGCTTCCTCGCCCAGCTCGGCGACACGCAGAACCGGCCGCGCCTCGACGGCGTCACCATCACCACCGCGACCGGCCTGGCGGTCGCCGCGCTGTCGCGCGTCTCGCGCCTCGAGCTCGAGGGCACGGGCGAGCGCACCGGCGCGTCGATCCCCATCGTCGTCGACGACCTGCCCATGCTGGTGCTGCCGACCAACGAGCTCCTGCAGAACATTAGTCAGGAGGTCGACCGCGAGGTGGTCGCGCTCATCGGCGGCACGCTGCTGCGCGAGTTCGACACCACCATCGACTTCCGCAACCGCGGGCTCCGCCTCGATCGCTACCTCGCACAGACCCACGTCCCCGAGGACGAGTACCTGGGTGTCGGCTTCACGCTCGCGTCCTCGGACAGTGGATCCTGGCTGGTCGCCGACGTCTACGGCGGCACCGACGCGCAGACCGAGGGGCTCGTGCGCGGCCAGGTCGTCGAGGAGATCGGCGGCACGTCGATCACCGGGCTGCCCGACGTCTCGGTCGACGCGCTCTTCGACGGCTACGCGGTCGGCCAGGACGTCGCGGTCGGCGTGCTCGAGAACGGCGCGATCGTCACCAAGCAGGTGCAGGTCGAGGATCTGCTGCCGGGTTATCCTCCCCTCTAGTATGCCCATGCCCAAGACGTCCATGACGGCGCTCGCCGCCGCCTTCGCCCTGGCATCCCTCGCCGTGCTCGCGCCCGGCCGCGCGCACGCCGCCGGCGAGCGCATCGTCGAGATCGAGGTCGTCGAGAACACCAAGACCAACGACGCGACGGTGCGCCTGATCGCCGACGTCGATACCGGCGACGCCTTCAGCTACGACCTGCTCGACCGCGTGCGCGGCGATCTGGTCAACAGCGGCCTGTTCAAGGACGTCCAGGTCATCGCCGTCCCCGCAGTGGGCACGCCGGGCGGCATGAAGCTCACCATTGTCGCCAAGGACAAGCACTCGTGGGTCATCGCGCCCACCGTGTACCTGCAGCCGGGCAACCAGGGCGGCGGGGTCGGCTTCGGTGAGAACAACCTGTTCGGCACCAACAAGAAGCTCCTGCTCTACGGGCAGATCGCCACCGCCGACTCGCTGTTCCTGGTCGGCTACCTGGATCCCGCGTTCCTGAGCTCGCCACTCTACTTCCGCGCCGACGTGTTCCTGCGCCACGAGGACGTCACCGAGTTCTCGGGCGGCGAGCTCATCGGCGAGGAGCCGCAGCCCGACCGCATCACCAAGCTCAAGTACTATAACGGCGGCTTCCTGCTCGGCCTGAATGTGTGGAAGGGCATGGCGCTCGACGCGCGCCTGCGCGGCGCGTACGTGGCGTTCGACGCGCCCTCGTGCGCCGACGAGACCGAGCTGCCCGGCGCCGACTGCTTCGAGAAGCCCGGCAAAGAGGGCTACGACATCTCGGCGGAGTACCGGCTCACCTACGACAAGCGCGCCAACTGGTACGGCGTCACCGCCGGCACACTGTTCGGCCTCGCGTACGAGCACAGCGTGCCGCAGCTCGGCTCCGACTTCGGGTACAGCCTGGCGTCGGTGCGCGCGATCAAGGCGGT
Source organism: Haliangiales bacterium (assembly GCA_046595695.1). Classification (GTDB taxonomy): domain Bacteria; phylum Myxococcota_A; class Polyangia; order Haliangiales; family SHYZ01; genus JBKJOI01. The sequence goes on from JBKJOI010000683.1 coordinate 8,108, forward strand.
GCGCTTCTTCGAGGAGCACAACCTCATCGTCAAGGGCGGCTTCGCGGTCGGCGAGAACCTGCCCTTCCAGCAGGAGCTCACGGCCGGCGGCACCAACCTGCGCGGCTACCAGAACCGCGAGTTCCGCGGTGACACCAAGGCCGCGGGCACCGTCGAGTACTCGGTGCCGCTGTTCAAGATCAGCTCGCTCGCCTTCCGGGGCCTGGCGTTCGCCGACATGGCGTACACGACCTTCACCGGGGACGAGGACAACCGCGACCAGCGCAACTACCTGGATGGCCAGACCGACATCGACGCGACGCCGTTCCGGCTCGGCATCGGCGCGGGCTTTCGCATCTATGTGCGGTCCATCGTTCTGCCTCTGCTCGGTATCGACTTCGGCTATGGTCCGCAGGCGAACACCTACCATATCTACTTTGCGGTGGGCCTGACGGAGCTCTAGAACGTGCGAACAGCGACGGTTGGAATGATCGGCGCGCTGCTGACGGCAGCGTGCGGTGGCGGCGGACACTCGGGGGCAGCGAAGATGGAACAGCGTGCAGCGCCCGCGGACCTCGTCTTCTCGGGCGGTACGGTGCTGACCATGGACCCGCTGCGGCCGCGCGCCGAGGCGGTCGCGGTGCGCGCCGGCAGGATCGTCTTCGTGGGCGACCAGCGCGATGCACGGGCGCTGATCGGGCCGGGCACGCGCGTCGTCGATCTCGCCGGCGGCACGCTCACGCCCGGGCTGGTCGACGCGCACTGCCACCTCTACGGCCTGGGCAAGTCGCTCGAGCAGCTGCCGCTCAAGGGACTGGCCTCGGAGCGCGCGACCGCCGACGTCGTGGCGAAGGTCGCGGCGGCGCGGCCAAAAGGCGAGTGGATCCAGGGCCGCGGCTGGGACCAGAACCTGTGGTCACCGGCGACGTTTCCGACGCGCGCGGCGCTCGACGCGGTGGCACCGGATCACCCGGTCATCCTGCGCCGCGTCGACGGCCACGCGGCTTGGGTGAGCTCGGCGGCGCTGCGCGCGGCGGGTATCACCCGCGACACGCCGGACCCGCCCGGCGGCAAGATCATCCGCGACGCCAAGGGCGAGCCGACCGGCGTGCTGGTCGACAACGGCGTGGACCTGGTGCTGAAGGTCGTGCCCGCCGACTCGGCGGCGTCGCGGGAACGCATGATCCTGGCCGCGGCCGACCTGGCGGTCGCGCGCGGCCTCGCCGGCGTGCACGAGATGGGCATCGACGACGCGACCGTGGCGGTCTACCGCAAGCTCGTCGCCGAGGGCCGCCTCAAGCTGCGCGTGTACGCCTTCCTGGCCGGCGAGGAGCAGATGGACTCGCTGCCCTCGCGCAAGCCCGACGTCGACGCCGACGGCAGCGCGCGCTTCACGCTGCGCGCGGTCAAGCTGTACGCCGACGGCGCGCTCGGCTCGCGCGGCGCCGCGCTGCTCGAGCCCTACTCCGACGATCCGCCGAACCGCGGCCTCGAGCTGGCCTCGAAGGACGAGCTCACGCGCGTGGCCAGGATCGCCGCGGACGCCGGCTGGCAGCTCGGCGTCCACGCCATCGGCGACCGCGCCAACCGCAACGTCCTCGACGCGTTCGCGCCGCTGGCCGGGCGCGACGTGCGTTTCCGCATCGAGCACGCGCAGGTGGTCGCGCCCGCCGATATGCCGCGCTTCGCGCAGCTCGGCGTCATCGCCGCGATGCAGCCGACCCACGCGACCAGCGACATGCCCTGGGCCGAGGCCCGCCTGGGCCCCGAGCGGGTCAAGGGCGCCTACGCCTGGCGCACGCTCGCGGCCACCGGCGCGCACATCGCGGGCGGCTCGGACTTTCCCATCGAAGAGGTCTCGCCGCTGCTCGGGCTGTACGCGGCGGTGACGCGCCAGGACGCCGCGGGGCAGCCGGCCGGCGGCTGGTACCCGGAGCAGCGCCTGACCCTGGAGGAGGCCGTGCGCATCTTCACGGTCGAGCCCGCGTGGGCCTCGTTCGTCGAGGGCAAGCGCGGCGTGATCCAGCCCGGCGCGGTCGCCGATTTCACCTGGCTCGACCGCGAGCTGCACGAAGGCGCCAGCCTGCTCGAGGCGAAGGTCCGCATGACCGTCGTCGGCGGGGACGTCGTGTACGAGGCGCGCTGACGCCTCGACCCGGCCGCGCGCAAGTCCGACGCACCCCTCGGCGCGCGCCGAAGTCGTGTAGGATCTCGCGAGGCTGATGCGCTTCTGTCCCTTCTGCGGCGCTGAGAACGCCGACGACTCATCGGCTTGCACGGTGTGCGCGCGCAAGCTGGCGGCGCCGGTCGTGCGCAAGCCGAGCGTCGCGGCGGGCGTCGGACCGGCGGCGCGGCCCGCGGTGGTGCCGGCGACAGGCGCGCCGGCCGCGCGCGCCCGCACGCCGTCGATCCCGCCGCCCTTGCCGGCGCCGCCCTTGCCGGCGCCGCCCCGGGTGCCCACGCCCGCCGCGGACCGCGCCGCCAGCGTGCCGAACGGCAAGGCCATCGAGAGCGCCGCGCGCGCCGCCGACGCCTCGCGCGGCACGCCCACGGGCGTCCCGCTGGGCACGCCCACGCCCACGCCGCTGCCGATGCCGCGGCCGGCGAGCCGCGACGCCACCGAGTCGGCGCTGGCGACCCGGCAGGTGCAGCTCCCCGAGATCGAGGAGGCGCGCAAGCACCTGGCGGCCATGCCCGCGGTGCCCGACGGCGGGCCCTTCGACGCCGCGCGCTACGCGGTGCTGTTCGCGCACGCGCGCTGGCAGCGGCGCAAGGCGATCGTGGCGCTCAGCCAGGACGTCATGAAGGAGACCGCGTCGCTCGACGGCGTGCTCGGCGAGCTGGGCAAGGTGGCGCGCTCGGCGCACCTCGAGGGCCGCGTGTTCGGCGACGAGAACCAGGCGATCGACGAGGCCGAGCGGCGGCGCGGCTTCGCCGAGCAGGCGTGCACCGATCTCACCGGCAAGAAGGCCGACGAGAACGCCAAGTTCGAGACCATCTCGCACGACCTCGCGGCGCGGCTGAGCGAACGCGAGTCGCTGGTGACCGAGGTCAGCGCCGAGCTGGCGCGCCTCGACGGCCAGCGGCGCGCGCTGCGTGACAAGAAGAAGGACCTCGACAAGAAGCAGCGCGCGCTGCTCAAGTCGGCCTCGGATCGCGAGGAGCAGGCCTCGGCCTCGCAGATGGGCGACTCGCGCCAGTCGCTGCGCAACGGCGCCAACGAGCTGCGCCGCGACTCGCGCGGCCTCGAGGACGAGCGCGGCGACGTCGAGGCGCGCCTGTCTGGCCTGGAGAAGCCCATCGGCGACGCCGCGGCACGCCACGAGCAGGCCAAGGGCGACCTCGAGTCGGCCAGGCGCGACCTCGAGAACGCGCGCGAGGGCCACCGCCACCGCACCGCCGAGATCGACGCCGAGTCGGCGCGCCGCTACCGCGAGCTGCAGCAGGCCGAGGGCGAGATCGCGCGCCGCCTGGTCACGCTCGGCACGATCGTGAACCTGAACCGCGTCGACAAGGCCGACTTCCTGCCGCTCTTCGACCGCTGCGATCAGCTGCGCGCGCTCATCAGCGCGCGCGAGACCGAGATCGATCGCCTGAGCGCCGAGCGCGACGCTTACGATCGCCCGTCGGTCTTCAAAGGCATCGCCGTGCTCGGCGTGGCGCTGCTGGTGCTGATCACGCTGGTGTGGATCCTGATCTGGTTCCTGCAGAGCCGGTGAGGGACCGATCCCGGGCGGGGATCGATGATAAAATACGCGGTCGTGAGGTGCTGCCCTGAGCGTTGAGACCACCGGGGAGGCAGTGCCCGCGCGCGAGCCCGCGCGTTCCGAGGACGAGTCCAAGGCCATCGAGCTGGACGGCCGGGGCGCCTCGGGCGAGGAGGTGGCACGCACCGATCGCACCCTGGCGCTGCTGCGCGCCGTCGCCGATCGCGACCGCGATCGGGGCGAGGCGGCCCTCGCGCTCGCCGACGCGGCGGCGCTGCGTGCCGGTCCCTCGGGCGACCCCTCCGCCGCGCTGGACCTCGCTCGCGAGGCCTTCCGTCACACCCGGTCTTCGCCTCGGCCGGCCGCGCCTTCCTGCGCGCCGGCAAGTACGCCGAGATCGCCGCGCTCTACGATCGCGCCGCGCTGGCCGCGCCCCCCGACAAGTGCGCCGACTGGCTGTTCCGCGCCGCCGAGCTCAACTGGCACTACCTGGGCCAGGAAGCCGCCGCCGAGGCCGGCCTGCGCTCGGCGATCCTGGCCAGCCCCGATCATCGGGCGGCCCTGGCGCTGCTGACCGAGATCGTGGCGCTGGTCCGGCTGCACGAGACGCTCGGCGATCGCGTCGAGCTCCTGGCCGCGCGGCGGGCGCTCGCCGCGGCCTTGCCGCCCGGCGCGGACCGCACCGACACATTCCACGCGCTCGCCCGCACCTACGAGGCCCAGGCCGATGCGGACGCGGCCTTCGCCACCTGGCAGGAGGCGCTTGCCGACGATCCGCGCGACGACCAGGCGCTGGATGCCGTCGAACGGCTCGGTGACGTCCTGGGCGCGCCCGAGCGCGTGATCGATCACCTGCTACGCGCCTTCCCGGCCGAGCAGGAGCCCGCCGCGGCCGAGCGCCGCGGCGTGCAGCTGGCGCTCCGCCTGCTGCGCGCCGACCGCCTCGAGCCGGCCCAGGGCACCATCGATCGCGTGCTCGCGCTCGCGCCCGACAACCTGGTCGCGCACCTGCTCGCCGCCGAGATCGCCGAGCTGCGCGTCGACCCGGCGGCCGCGCTGCCCGCGCTCGACGCCATCGCCGCCCACGCGTCCGCGCCCATGTCGCTGCGCGTCGAGGCCGGCGCACGCACCATCGTGCTGCGCGCCGAGCTCGGCGAGCTCGAGACCGCGCCGCGCGTGCTCGCCAGCCTGAGCGAGGCGGCCGCGCTCGCCCGTCCCATCCTCCAAGCGCTCGTCACCCTGGCCAGCCCGCGCGGTGGCGCACCGGCGATGGC
>JBKJOI010000383.1:0-2512 GCA_046595695.1 Haliangiales bacterium
CCGTGGTGGGACGATCGAAGACGCGCGCGACGCGGTACGCGGGCGCGGCGCCGGAGAGGTGCACCGAGACCTCAGCGTCGACGATCTCGGTGCCGTCGGGGGCGAGTTGCTGGTAGCGCACGTGCTCGCCGGTGAGGCTCTGACGCACGCTCGAGAGGCGCAGATCGGCGCGCGCGCCCAGCACCTGCGCCGCCGCGGCCGCCGCGTCGTCGGCGAAGACGGGCCTGCCGATCGGCAGCGCCGCCTGCACGCGCGCGACCGCGGCGGGGGCGTCGTCGGGGCTCTCGCCGGGCCCGATGGGCTCGGCGGCGCACGCGGGCAGGAGCAGCGCGGTGCTCGCGAGCGCGAGCGCTCCGCGGTGGAGCAGGCACACGAACAGGTTCATGACAGCCAATCTACCACCGTGGCCGCGCGCGGCGCGGGCCCTACTGGCCGACCACCAGGCGCAAGAGCGGCCGCTGCGAGCCGTTGGTGTTGTTGCTCGAGCGGAACTCGCCGCCGCGGCCGTCGGGCGACACCGCGATCACGACCATGCCGTGGTTGGAGGCGGGGTTCTGGATCCAGCCGGTGATCACCGCGCAGTCGAGCGGGACGATGAATTCGCCCACGGTGCGTGGCGCCGAGACGGCCATGGTGCCGGGCGCGTGCGAGTTGGTGCCCGCGCCCGGCGTGCTCCAGGGCAGACCCGTGTCGCGGTGGTTCCAGGTCACGTTGCCCGGCACCCAGCTCTCGAGCAGCGAGAAGATGCGCATCTCGCCGGTCTCGATGGGGTCGTTCACGCTGATCAGCAACTCGGCCGAGAAGCAGCTCAGCGTTGTGGGCAGCGAGTCGAGATCGAACTCGAGCAGGCCGTGGCGCTGGGGCGCCGAGTCGAAGGCCACGACGTCGTCGAAGCCGTGGTTGTTGTCGGGGAAGGCCTCTTCCAGGTACGCGTCGTGGGTCACGCCCTGGACCATCGCGCCGGGCCGCTCGCCGAAGGTCACCAGGAACGTGACCGGCGGTGGCGTCTCGGCATCGGGCGCGCCGCCGACCGGCACGCCGGCGTCGGGCGGCGAGGGCACGGGCGTGGCGTCGGGCTGGCCCGGCAGCGCGGCGTCGGGCTGGTCCACCGGCGGGCCGGGTGGCGGCGCGAACGGGTCGATGCACAGGCCGTCCTCGCAGACGAGCCCGGTGGGGCAGCCGTGGGGCGGCTCGGAGCATGAGTAACGCCCCTGGTACGTGATCTCGAGCTGGCAGGCGGCCAGCAGGGCCCCGGCGACACTCGCTAGAAGTATTGTCGGTAAGGTGGCTCGCGAGACGCGCATGGGCTGCGTCGCTCTTTGTGCAACTCGCGCGCCGATGGCGACCCGCATGGTTTCGGCATACTGCAAAGTTGCACTACGGGGTGCATCCCCCAACTGTGGACAGGCGGCCTCACCCGCTCGGCGCGGCAGCAAGGTGCCGCAGGGTCAAGGCCCCACCAGGGTCCGAGGGCTCGAGATCCGGTAGCCCTCCGACTTTCGATGGGTGCCGCGGCAGGAGAGAGCGCGCTCGCCGTGACGCCGCTCTTGCCCGTGTGGGGGCGGCCTGGCGGTGGCGCGGGCGGCCTGGCGGTGGCGCGGGCGGCCTTGGCTCATTCCGGATCTTCGTGCCTCGGCGCCACCTTAGCCCGTGCCGGCGGGATCCTTTCCACCGGCGCGCAACCTGAGCCGACACCGGCAATCTACTGGGCGCGCGGGTCCCCCAGGGCGCGAGCTGGTGTAAGATGGCGCTTGCCGTACATGGGCTCGCCCACGTTGATCGGGGTGCCATCCCCGCATAGACCGCGGATCTTCCGGATCGCCACCCGTGCGGCGACGCGCCAGGAGTTCGTCGAGAGCTTCTGGCGTTTCGCCGACGAGACGTCGATCTTCCTGGTGATCCGCGAGCCGCCGCTCGTGGGCGTGCAGCATCCGTTCCGCATCACGCTCGCCGACGGCGAGCCCGTGATGGTGGGCGAGGGCGAGATCGTCGAGAGCATCACCGACGGTGGCGGCACGTTCCACAAGAACGGGATGCGGGTGAAATTCCTCCGCATCGACGAGGCGACCCAGACGATGCATCGCGAGCTGCTGCTGCGGCGGCTCGCGGTCACGCCGCATCCGCGACCGATCACCAGCGTGCCGTCGGCGGCCGAGGCGAGCGATGCGTCGCCGTCGCCGTCGCCGGCGCCGCTGGCAGCATCACCCTCGCAGCCCGTGCGCATCCCGGTGAGACCGCCGGCGATCCCGCACGCTGAGCCGACGACACCGCCGCCCGCGCGCGCGCCGTCGGCGTCCGAGATCCGGACGCCGGGTGCGGCGTACACGCTGCCGGCGAATCCGTTCTCCGAGCTGCCCGATCAGGCGCTCGAGCACTTCGTGGAGTGCGTGCTCTACGAGGACTCGGCGGTGTTCCCGCTCGAGCAAGCGAGCGCGCTGGTGCCGGTGGCCGCCGCACCCGAGGTGCCGGTGCGCGCCGCCACGCCGCTCCCGGTGGCGCCCATCATTCCCGC
>JBKJOI010000074.1:0-20330 GCA_046595695.1 Haliangiales bacterium
GCTCGCGGTGCAGCGCGCGATGTGGGCGCTCGTGCCCGACTCGCGCTACGTCGCCGACCCGGCGTCGGGCAGCCGCCACAACCGCGCCGCCGCGGTCGACGTCACGCTCGTCGACGCCGACGGCCGCGAGCTGAGCATGCCGACCGGGTTCGACGACTTCTCGGTGCGCGCGGCCGCCGACGCCCGCAGCGGCTCGCCCGCCGCGCGCCGCAACCGCGCCACGCTGCGCGCCGCGATGGAGGCAGAGGGCTTCACCGTCATGCCGACCGAATGGTGGCACTTCGACGCGCCGGGCTGGGAGCGTCTGGCGATCCTGGATGCGCCGCTCGACGCGCCGCAACCGCTCGACGCGCCGCACCCGCTCGACGCGCCGCACCCGCGTCGCTAGACTCGGCCCCGAACCCGCCGGGCAAGGAGCCCCCTTCATGAAGACCCAGTTCGACGTCATCGTCATCGGTGCCGGCCACAACGGTCTGTGCGCCGCCACGCTGCTCGCGCGCCGCGGCCTCTCGGTCTGCGTCCTCGAGGACAAACCCACCGTGGGTGGCGCGACCAAGACCGAGCGGCCGTTCGCCAAGGTCCCCGACCTCGCGACCTCCACCGGCGCGTACCTGCTCGGGCTCATGCCGCCCGAGCTGCTCGCGATCATGGACGTCGACATGCCGCTCAAGCGGCGCGACCCGCACTACTTCCTGCCCACCATGGGCAAGCGCTACCTGCTGTTCGGCTCCGACGAGGCGGCCATGGAGCGGCAGTTCAAGGACTTCTTCTCCGAAGCCGACTGGAAGGCCAACGTCGCGCTCACCCGCGAGATCTCGGCGATCCGTGACGACGTGCACGCGACCTGGCTCGAGGAGCCGCTATCGATCGAGGAGACCGCCGAGAAGTACGTGCGCAAGGAGCTGCGCCAGGTGTTCATCGACCTGTGCCGCAAGCCGGTCGGCGACTACCTCGAGCGCTTCGACTTCCGCTCCGATCTGGTCAAGGCGATGTACGCGGTCACCGACGGCTTCTCCGGCCTCTCCGGCACCTGGGATACGCCCGGCACCGGCATGAACTTCCTGGTCCACAACATGTGCCGGCTGCCCGGCTCGGGCGGCACCTGGATGATCGTCGAGGGCGGCATGGGCACGGTGTCGTCGCGCTTCGCCGACGCCGCCCGCAAGGCCGGCGCGACCCTCTCGACCTCACGCGCGGTGACGTCGATCGTGGTCGAGGGCGAAGGCGTCGCGGGCGTCGCGCTCGCCGACGGCACGGTGGTGCGCGCGAAGGTCGTGGTCTCGAACGCCGATCCGTTCACCATGCGCGATCTGGTCGGGCGCACGCGCCTGCCCGCCGCGTACAACGCGCGCCTCGACGGCTACGAGAAGAAGGGCACCACCTTCAAGGTGAACCTGGCGCTCTCGGGGCTGCCCCGCTTCACCTGCCTGCCCGAGGACCGCGGCCAGTTCGGCTCGACGATGCACCTGCTGCCCGACGAGAAGGACGTCATGCGCTCGCTGCGCGACGGCTTCGCCGACGTCGCCGCGGGCCGTCTGCCCGAGTTCCCGACCATCGAGTGGTACGTGCACACCACCGTCGACCCAAGCATGCGCGGCTCGAGCGGCCACCACAACTCCGCGCTGTTCGTGCAGTGGGTGCCCTACGAGCTGTCCGGGACCACCTGGGAGAAGGAGGAGAGCCGCTACGTGCAGCACCTGCTCTCGATCTGCGATCGCTTCGCGCCGGGCACCAGCGATCTGGTCGCCGACACCTTCCCGCTACACCCGCAGAAGATCGAGCAGCATTTCGGCATCCGCCACGGTCACATCCACCACGTCGACAACTCGTTCGGCTTCTCCGACCGGCTGCCCTACGCGACGCCGATCACCGGGCTGTACTCGTGCAGCGCCGGCACGCACCCCGCGGGCAGCGTGATCGGCGCCGCCGGGCACAACGCCGCGATGCGCATCGCCAAGGATCTCGCCCTGGCCACCCGCTGACCTGACCTCGGCAGGTCCTTCGCCCTGGGTCCAGAAAACCCGAGCCCGCCCGAAGGAATCCCCCGACTTCCATGCCGTGGTCTATGCTGGAGGTGAAAACCCCGCACCTCAGCATCTGGAGGGGCTCCCGAACATGGCGCCGCCGCTTTTGCACGAGCCGAGCTCAGCCGCGAATCCCATCTTGCTCGTCGAGGACAACGCCGACGACGAGGCGCTGACGGTGCGTGCGTTCCGCAAGAACAACATCGCGAACGAGATCGATGTCGCGCGCGACGGCGCGGAGGCGCTCGACTACCTGTTCGCCACCGGTGCGTACGCGCACCGCGTCGCTGCGCCGCTCCCGCCGCTGGTGCTGCTCGATCTCAAGCTGCCCAAGCTCGACGGCATCGAGGTGCTGCGCCGCATCCGCGCCGACGAGCGCACCCGCCTCATGCCCGTCGTGGTGCTCACCTCGTCGAAGGAGGATCGCGACGTGCTCTCGAGCTACGAGCTGGGCGCCTCGAGCTACGTGCGCAAGCCGGTCAACTTCACCGAGTTCGTCGAGGCGGTGCGCACGCTCGGTCTCTACTGGCTGGTGCTCAACGTGCAGCCGCCGATGCCTCCGACGCGGAGGCCTGCTTGAGGCGCGCCCTTCGGGTTCTGCAGATCGAGGACGTGGAGGACGACGCGGCGCTGGTGCAGCTCGAGCTGCGCCGCGGCGGCTTCGAGCCGATCTGCGCGCGCGTCGAGACCGCCGACGCCATGCGCGCCAAGCTGCGCGAGCAGCCGTGGGATCTGGTGATCTCCGACTTCGGCCTGCCGCACTTCAACGCGCCGTCGGCGCTGGCGGTGCTGCAGGAACACGACCTCGACGTGCCCTTCATCATCGTGTCGGGATCGATCGCCGAGGAGGTTGCGGTGCTCGCCATGAAGGCAGGCGCGCACGACTACGTCACCAAGCTCAACCTCGGTCGGCTGGTCCCGGCGGTCGAGCGCGAGCTGCGCGAGGCGGTGTCCCGGCGCGAGCGCCGCCACGCCGACGACGAGCGTCGTCGCGCCGAGGATCGCTTCCACACCGTCGTCGACTCGCTCGAGGGCCTGGTGTTCACGCTCGACGCCGAGCTGCGCATCGACGGGGTCTTCGGCCGCGGGCTCGAGCGCAGCGGCTACGACTCGGCCAAGGTCATGGGCCGGACGCTGCGCGACATCCTGGGCGTCGCGGGCGCGGCCGTCCACGAGCGCGCGTGCGCACGAGCGCTCGCCGGCGAGTATGTGCAGTACGAGTGGGTCCACGACGAGCCCACCGGCATGCGCTTCTACAACGTCTCCTTCTCGCCCATCCGCGCGCGCGGCGGCGCCGTCACCGGGCTCGTCGGCATCGCCAACGACGTCAGCGAGCAGAAGAAGCTGCAGGCGCACCTCCTGGTCACCGACCGCATGGTGTCGATCGGTACGCTCGCCGCCGGCGTGGCCCACGAGATCAACAACCCGCTCGCGTCGCTCATGGCCAACCTCGACCTGGCCTCGCGCGAGATCGCGCGCGTCGCCTCGGGTGGTAGCCCGTCGCCGCAAGACTTCAAGGAGCTGCAGGAGGAGCTGGGCGACGCGCGCGAGGCCGTGCAGCGGGTCAGCCAGATCGTCAAGGACCTGCGCGTCTTCTCGCGCGTCACCGACGACCAGGTCGGCGCCACCGATCTGCGCCGTGTGCTCGACTCGACCATCCGCATGGCCTGGAACGAGATCCGCCATCGCGCTCGGCTCGAGCGCGACTACCAGCCGGTGCCCCGCGTGATGGCGAACGACGCCCGCCTCGGCCAGGTCTTCCTGAACCTGCTCGTGAACGCCTCGCAGGCTATCCCCGAGGGCAACGCCGACGCCAACATGATCCGCGTCAGCACCCGGCTCGGTGGCCCCGGCCGCGTCATCGTCGAGATCAGCGATACCGGCCACGGCATCCCCGAGGCGGTCAAGCAGCGCCTGTTCACCCCCTTCTTCACCACCAAGCCGGTCGGCGTCGGTACCGGGCTCGGCCTGTCGATCTGCCACCGCATCGTCGCCGGCTTCGGTGGCGATATCACGGTCGAGAGCCAGGAGGGCAGGGGCGCCACGTTTCGCGTGATCCTGCCCGTGGCCGACAACACCCTCATCGAGGAGCCGGAGCGCGCCGTTGGGCTCGGGCTCTCGGTGCGGCGCGGCCGGGTGCTGGTCGTCGACGACGAGGCGATGATCCGCCGCTCGATCACGCGCGCCCTGAGCGGGCAGCACGACGTCACCACCGCGAGCGGCGGGCGCGAGGCGCTCGAGCTGCTGGTCGCCGGCGAGCGCTTCGATCTGATCTTCTGCGACCTGATGATGCCCGAGATGACCGGCATGGAGCTGCACGCGGTGCTCGCGATGACCGTGCCCGAGCAGGCGAGCACGATGGTTTTCCTGACCGGCGGCGCCTTCACCGAGAGCGCGCGCCGGTTCCTCGCGCAGGTGCCGAACGTGACGCTCGACAAGCCGTTCGACCCGCAGCAGATGCTGAGGCTGGTGAACGAGAGTGTCGCGGCCACCGAGGCGAAGAAACCGGCCTGAGCGGCCGCGCCGGCGGCCACGCCGCGGTGCGTCGTGACGCACGCCGTCACGGAGCGGCATGCGGCTGCGGGGTTGCTTGCCCGGCCGATCGGCGATATAGAGCCGCGTGGTGTTCCTCACGGGGGTGTTGGCACTGGGCACGGCGTGCGCCTTGGGCACGGGCTGTGCGTTCGACGCGGTGGGCGCGGATCCCGGCTCCGGTGACGACGCGCCCGACGTGGCCGACGCTCCGGTCGCGGACCCGAGCGACGCCGGCTTCGCTCCCGACTCGGCGCCCGCGCTGCCCGACGCCGCCTTGCCCGAGAAGGGCTCGCTTCGGTGTGCGCGCACGACCGTGGCGCCGGCGCTCGACGGCACCATGGGCGAGTGGGCGGCCGTCCCGGTCGAGTCCTTCGCCATGGCCAGCGCGGCCCAGCTCGTCGACCAGACGGCCGGCTACGTGGCGTCCATGAGCGTCACCTTCCAGTGCCTGCACGACGCGCAGAACCTCTACTTCGCCATCCGGGTGCAGGACGACAACCTGCTCGTCAACTCGATGCAGCTCTACGACGACGACGCCGTGCACCTCTACCTCGATGCGCGCGGCGACGCCACCGGTGCCTTCGGCGCCGACGATCACGAGCTGGTCATCCGCTCCGACGCCATGTACCGAGACTACGGCCCCGTCGCCATCGTCTCGCTCTTCGGCAGCATCGTCTCGTACGCCGCCTCGACCGACGACTTCGACATCGAGATCGGGATCGCCAAGAGCTCGCTGGGCGCCGACAGCCCGCTGCCCGCACGCCTCGGCTTCGACCTCGGGATCAGCGACGACGACGGCCTCGGCGCGTTCTCCTACGGCCTGTGGCACCTGGCTGATCGACCGGTCTGTACGAGCTGCTGCACCGACTGGCCGGGCGTGCGCGCCTGGTGCGATACCACCACGTTCGGCACGTTGATTCTCGAGTAGACGCAGCGTCCGCCGGGGCCCGGGGCGGGGTGCTACCATCGTCACCGATGCGCGGTCCCGGAGAACCGGCGGGCGGACAGGAGCCGACGCTGCTCGCCGACGTAATCGACGAGGCGGACGGCGATCCACGCCTCGAGCCGGGCACCGTGCTCGCTGGCCGGTTCGAGATCTCGCGCTGCCTGGGCGAAGGCGGCGCCGGCTCGGTCTACGCGGCGCGGGACCGCCTGCTCGGCGAGCCCGTCGCGCTCAAGCTGCTGCACCGCCGCGTCGGTCCCGGTACCGATGTGGCGTCGCTGCGCGCCGAGGTGCGCGCGGCGCGGCGGATCGCGCATCCCAACGTCTGCCGCGTGCACGACCTGTGCGAGCACGGTGGCCGGGTCTTCCTGGTCATGGAGCTGCTGGCGGGCGAGACGCTCAGGCAGCGCCTGCGCCAAGCGCTGTCGGTGGTCGAGGCGCTCGAGATCGCGCGCCAGCTCGGCGCCGCGCTGACCGCGGCGCACCGCGCCGGCGTCGTCCACTGCGACGTCAAGCCAGAGAACGCGCTGCTCGCGGGCGGGCGGGTCGTGCTGACGGATTTCGGCATCGCGCGCCGCCTCGGCGGCGACGGCGAGCGCGGCGGGCGCCGCGGCGACGGCGAGGGCGCCGGCGCCGCCTCGACCGGCATCGAGGGCACGCCCGCGTACATGGCCCCCGAGCAGCTGCTGGCGCGACCGATCGACGAGCGCACCGACGTGTACGCGCTCGCGGCGGTGGTCTACGAGCTGTTCGCCGGCCGGCCACCGCTCGGCAAGGTGGGCGAGGCGCCGATCGGCGCGCTCGTGGATCGGATCCTGATCGAGACGCCCGCCCTCGCCGACGACCTGCCTGCGGGCGCGAGCGACGCGGCGCGCGCCGCCCTGCGCGCGGCGCTGGCGCGCGGGCTGGCCAAGGAGCCGGCGCGGCGCTTCGAGAGCGTCGAGGCGTTCGTGGCCGCGGTGGTCGCCGCGCTCGGCAGCGGCAGCGAGGCGGCACCGCTCGCCGCCGGCGTGCTCGACACCAGCTTCGGCGAGCTGCCGCTCGAGCAAGCCACGGCACCGGCGCGGCCGGCCGCGTTCGCCGCCGAGGAGGCCGCGCGCTCCGTGTCCTCTTTGCGCACGCCCGGGCGCGCCCGCGGCACGCGCCGGCTGGCCACCGTGCTGCACCTGGTCGTCGACGCGCCGGGCGCCGAGGACGACGACGAGCTGGCCGAGCGCGCCGAGTCGCTGCTCGCCGCCTGCGACGCCGCGCTCGCCGACGCTGGCGCGATCGTGATCGGGCGCCTGCCCCGCTCGGTGGTGGCCGCGTTCGGGGCCGCGATCTCGCGCGGTGACGAGCCGCAGCGCGCCGCCGACACCGCGCGCGCCCTGGGCGCGGCGGCCGCGGCGGGGCTGGTGGTGCGCGTCGGCATCGACACCGGCCGCCTGCTGGTGCGCGAGGACGGCGAGCGGCTCGCGGTCTCGGGCGACGCGGTCGCGCGCGCCGCTCAGCTCGCGACCTCCGCCGGCGCGGGTGAGGTCCTGGTCAGCGCGCGTGCCGCGCGGCACGTGGCCCGGCGCTACGTGGTCGAACCGGCGGGCGCGTCCGCGGCACGCGTGGTGGCGCGCCGCCGCGTCGACGAACGGGTCGCGCCGCTGGCGCCGCTCTACGGCCGCGACGCCGAGCTCGAGCGCCTGCTGCACGCGCTGGCCGCCCCGGTGCGCAGCGGCGAGCGCGGCGCGGTGCTGCTGCTGGGCGCGCCCGGCCTGGGCAAGAGCCGGCTCTTGCGCGAGGCCCTCGAGGTCCTGGACGCGCGCGGCGGGCTGCGCGTGATCGCGACAGCCGCCGAGCCGGGCCATGCGCTCGCGCCGTACGGTGTGCTGCGGCTCTTGCTGCGCCGCCTGGCCGGCCTCGAGCCTGGCGCCGGCGCCGACGAGGCCGACGAGGCCGCACGCCGCCTGCTCGGCGGCAGCCCGGTGCAAGAGAGCGTCGAGCAAGGCGCGCGGGCGGCGGCCAGCAAGGCGATCGTGCGCACGCTCGCGGCGCTGCTGGCGGGCGCCGGGCGCGGCGCCGGCGCGGCCGGCTCGAGCGCGCTGGCAGCCGCGCGCGCCGCGTTCACCAGCGCGGCGCGCGCCGGGCCGCTCGTGGTCATCGTCGACGACGCGCAGTGGGCCGACGACGGCACGCTCGACCTGCTCGAGGCGCTGGCGCGCGGCGAGCTCGAGGCGCCGCTCGCGCTGCTGGTGCTCGCGCGCCCCGAGCTGGCCGAGCTACGCCCGCGGCTGCGCGCGGCGTTCCCGGTCGTGATCGACCTGCCGCGCCTGCCGCCCGTGGCGGCGACCGCGCTCGCCGCCTCCTGCCTGGGCGTGGGCGCCGACGCCGAGGCCGCGCGCGCTCTCGCCGCGGCCGCCGACGGCAACCCGTTCTTCGTCGAGGAGCTCGCCGAGGACCTGCGCCAGCGCGGCGGCGCCTCGGGCGGACCCGCGCCCACCACCGTCGAGGAGGCCATCCAGGCGCACCTCGACCGCCTGTCGCTGGACGAGCGCGAGCTCCTGCGCGCGGCGTCGGTGCTCGGGCTCGGCTTCCGGCGCGCGGCGCTGCCGCCGCTGCTCGCCGCGGCCGACGTGATCCTGTCGCCGGGCGAGCTGGACGACCGGCTGGCCGGGCTCGAGGCGCGCAACATCCTCGCGGCGCAGCCGGCCGACGCCGACGCCGACGATCGCTTCGCGATCCGCCACGCCCTGCTCCGCGACGCGGCCTACCGCGAGCTGGTGCCCGCCGCGCGGCGCGCGCTGCACGCCGCGGCGGCGACCGAGCTGCGCCGGCGCATGCACACCGGCGCGAGTGGCACCAGCGGCCCGGCCGGCTTCCCGACCACGCCCGGATCGATCACCTACGACACCGGCGAGGCGCACGAGCTGGTCGTCGTGCAGGGCGTCGAGCCGCTGGTCGAGCTGGCACGTCACCTGGAGGGCGCCGAGCAGAAGGACGAGGCCGCTGACGTGCTCCGTCGTGCCGGCGATCTCGCGGCCCTGCAGCACGCACGCGGCGAGGCCTACCGCTGCTACGCCCGCGCGCGCGACCTGCTCGGCGAGCGCGCCAGCGTGGCGCTGCTGATCGACCTCGGCGACTCCGCGCTCGAGGCCGGCGCGTTCGCCGCGGCCGAGGCGGCGCTCGACGCCGCGCTGGCGCGGCTCGCGCTCGGCGACGGAAGTGGCGGTAGCGGCGCGCGCGCGCGCAGCGCGGGCAGCGAGCGCGCGGACGACGCGGCCCGCGCGCACGCGCTGGTGTTGCGCGCGCAGGTCATGCAGCAGCGGGCCCGCTGGGACGACGCGCTCGCCGACGCGCGCGCCGGCCTGGCCGCGCTGGGCGAAGGCGGTGAGCGGCGCGAGCCGGAGCTGGCGGCGCGCCTGCGCGGCCTGCTCGGCTGGGTGCTCGGCTACATCCGTGGCGACAACGAGGCCGGCCTGCCCGAGAGCCTGCGCGCGGTCGAGCTGCTCGAGCGACGCGGCGCGCCCGCCGAGCTCGCGGGCGCCTACTCGCGGCTGGGCGCCAACTACATGCGCGCGGGCCGCTGGCGCGATCAGCTGCAGTGCAACCGGCGCACGCTCGAGCTCGCCGAACAGGCGGGCGCGCTCGAGCTGGTGGCGCGCGCGCACATCAACCTGGGCGTGAACCTGCAGGCGCTCGGCGAGCTCGACGAGTCGCTCTCGCACACGCGGCGCGCGCTCGCGCTCTACGAGCGCATGTGCGCGACGCACGCGATCGCGCTGGCGCGCAACAACCTCGGCGGCACGCTCACCGACGTGGGCCGGGTGAGCGAGGCGGCGGCCGAGCTGGCCGAGGCCATCCGCCTGTCGGATCGCTGCGGCGGCGGCTACTTTCGCGCCGAGGCCGAGGTCACGCTCGCGCGCCTCGCGGTCCGCGCCGGCAACCTGGCCGGTGGCCGCGCCCCCGCCGAGGCCGCGATCGCGCGCGCACACGCCGAGGGCGGCCGGGTCGACGAGGCGATCGGCCGCAAGGTGCTCGCCGCGGTGCTGTCGCGCCTGGGCGAGCCCGAGGCCGCGCTGGCCGAGCTGGACGCGGCGCTCGCGATCGTGAAGGACGCCGATCTGGGCGAGCGCGCGCGCGTCCACGCCGAGCGGGCGCGCGTGCTCGACCGCGCCGGGCGCGGCGCCTCGGCCAGCGCCGCCCGCGACGTCGCCCGCGTCGAGCTGGCCGTGCTCGGGGCCACGCTGGACCTGGCCAAGCTCGGCGAGCTAGCCTGGATCTGAGGATCGACGCGCGCCCCATGGAAGCCCTCGACGTCAGCGCCCTGGTGGCCCTGCCCATCTTCCCGCTCCCCGACGCGGTGCTATTTCCCGGCGCGCTCTTGCCGCTGAACGTGTTCGAGCCGCGCTACCGCGCGCTCACCGTCGACGTCCTGGCCGGGCGCCGGCTCATGGGCATCACCCGGCTGCGCCCTGGCTTCGAGGGCAACTACGAGGGCCGGCCGCCGGTGTTCGACACCTTCGGCGTCGGCTACGTGGTCGGCTCGGAGCTGCTCGCCGACGGGCGCTACAACATCCTCTTGCGCGGCGTCGCGCGCGCCGTGATCGACGAGGAGCTGCCGCCGGCGAAGCCCTACCGTGAGGTGCGCGCGCACGTGCTCGTCGATACCCGTTCGCAGCGCCCCGAGGTGCTCGACGAGCGCCACCGCCAGCTCGTGGCGGTCTGCGATCGCCTCTCCCTGCTCATGGACGCACGCGGCGCCGAGCTGCGGGAGCTCGCGCGCGCCCTGCCCTCGCCATCCGCCTGCGCCGACGTGCTCTCCGCGGCGCTCGTCCGCGAGCCCGACGACCGCCAGGCGCTGCTCGAGCTGACCGATCCGGCCGAACGCCTCAGCGCGGTCACCGGCCACGTGGCGCAGCTCATCGTGCGCATGGCCCCGGCCTCGGGCGCGCCCAATTGAGCGCGGCCGCGAAGCGGACGCCGGGACGCGCAGCGGCAGCGCGCCGTTGGGCGCCACCTACGGGAAGGAAGCCGGGCAGCCGTCCTGCCCATTCGGCAGGCCGAAGCGCGTGTTGAAGTCGGCGGCCGCCTCGAGCGCGGGATCGATCGACAGGAGGAAGTTGACCAGGTCGTCCTTCTTCTGGTCCGCGTCGGCTTCGCCCACGAGGAACACCTGGTTGCCCGCGGTGAGGTGGGCCGCCCACGCGGTGTCGTCGAAGAGCGCCCGCAGCGTCCGAGCACCGCCGTGGTGCAGGTACGGGGCGCCCACCGCGAGGCCGTAGAGCGACGGCACGTTGTAGCCGCCCGCGCCCTGGGCACGGATCTGGGCGGCGTTGGCGGTATCCCTGCGCTCCAGCGCATCGGTCGCGGCGCTGTTGCCGGGCACGCCGAAGGTCTCCACGTCACGGATCACGCACGCAACCTGCGCCGGGACCACGGTTGCGCCGGTCGTGTCAGCGGCCGCGGGCTGGTTCTCGATGTGGCTCGTGTGCAGGTTCCACGACGGTATCCAGGCCGCCGGACGGGCGAACGGCGCGAGCGCCAGGTCGGCGTTGGTGGCACTCGACGGCGTCCAGAACCGGCGCGACACGGTGAAGCCGGGGCCGCCGTGGCACTTGACGCAGCCGCCGTTGTTCGCCGCACCCGACGGCTCACCGAAGAGCGCCGCGCCGCGCGCGACCGAGGCCGCGTCGATCGTCGTGAGCGCCCGAGGCGGGCGGATCGTCTTCACGAAAGCCTCGACCTTGTTCCAGTCGTTGGTGCAGTTCTCGGGCTCGTCCTGCAGCTCCCGCATCGGCTGCCCCAGGCCGGCCGGGAACGCGGCGGTCGCCGGGTTCTGCTCCTCGTTCTCGAGCGCGCCGCCCCCCTTCACACATTGCGCCCCCGCGACGGCCCTCGTGATCGCGCCGAGCCCGCCCTGGACGCCGCGGGTGTTCCGCTCGAAGTCGTGGATCTCGTCGAAGATGCCCGTCCAGTTGAAGACGCGCTGCTTCTGCGCGCCCGGGCCGTGGGAGTAGGAGCCGTCCATCGACGTGGTCTGCCGCGGACCGGCGCCGAAGACCCAGGTCATGTTGTCGCTGAGCCCGTCCGGGTGACAGGAGCCGCAGCTCGACCACGCCTCCTTGGACCAGCGGCCGCGTCCGGTGAAGAAGAAGCGGCGGCCGAGGCGGACGTCGTCATCGCCGACGGTGCCGGCGAGATGCGTCGAGGCGAGCCGCTGCTGCGACAGGTCCACCACGCCCAGACGCCCGTTCGCCCAGCAGTTCACGTACGCGACGGCGCCGGTGCCGGTGACGACGCCAGTGGGATTCTGGCAGCCGGGCGAGCTATCGGCGGCATTGCCGCCGAGGTCGATCTGCTCGTTCTGCGCCGAGCCGATGGTGATGCCGGTGGCGGGGTCGTAGACCACGCGCTGCAGGACGTCGGCGCCGCGCGCCGCGACGTAGGCGATGCCGCCGGAGGTCCCCTTGAAGTCGATGTCGCTGATGTCCGCGAGGAACAGACGCGAGCCCGCGGCGACCTCGGCGCGGACCAGCGTCGCCAGGTTGGTGGTGCCGATGTTCGAGTGATCCTCGGTGCTGTCGCTCAGGTTACCGACGTACACGACAGGGAAGACGTTGCCATTGAACTTCGACGGCGCGGCCGGCGACGCGGAGACCGAGGTGACGTAGATTCGATCGCCCTGGATCGCGATACCGTTCAGCTGATTGGGCGACGTGAACACCGACGCCGTTCCGCCCGGGCTGCCGTCAGGCACGAAGCCGCTGTCGAGCGGCTCGAAGATGATGGGGGTCCTCGGCGCCAGATCCGCCAGGCCGTACATCCGCACGCGGCCGCTGCGCGAGGTGTCGGTCCCTTCGGCGCTCGCCAGGCCCGGCACGCCGAAGAACTCGGGGACCACGAGCAGCTCGTCGTCGTCGTTCAGGTCGCCGTTGTTGGTGACGGTGAGGACGCGCGGGTTCTGCGCCGTGCCGATGACCCGCCCGGTGGCGGCCATCGTGCCGGTGTCGATCTCGAGCACGCGCCCCTCGGCCCACT
Source organism: Haliangiales bacterium (assembly GCA_046595695.1). GTDB lineage: Bacteria > Myxococcota_A > Polyangia > Haliangiales > SHYZ01 > JBKJOI01. The sequence goes on from JBKJOI010000074.1 coordinate 12,511, forward strand.
CGGCCACGTAGAGGTACCTGCCCGTGGGCGAGAGCGCGAGCCCGGTCGGCTCGGACCCGACGTCGACGGTCGCGGTGACCGAGGCTGCCGAGGTGTCGATGTTGGAGACCCGCACGACGGTCGCGTCGGCGCGGTTGGCCACGAACGCGGTCTTCAGATCCGGGTGGATCACGACCGAGCTCGGCTCCTGGCCGGTCGTGACGTCGACCTTGTTGAACTGCGTGGTGTCGAAGATGGAGATCGAGTTGCTCGCCGCGTTCACCAGAACGACGTACTTGTCGTCATCGGAGAGCGCGATCGTGCTCGAGCGCGAGGCGCGCTTCAGCGCCACGGTGGGCCCGGCGTCGGGCTGGCCAGGGCCGCCGTCGACGTCCGCGAGCCTGGCATCGGGGCCAGCGCCGCCCACTTCGCCACTGCACCCGCCTGCCACCGTCGCGAGCGCAAGAAGCGAAGTCCCGAAGGCACCCTGCCATCCCCGCCAACCGTTCGAGACCTTTACTCCGCGCGACATCGGCACCTCCAGGAAACAAACCAAGTTAAGGAATCAGATAGTTGACTGGCGCAGCACAATGCAACGAGAGGACCAGCACTTCCCGTGCATGATCCCGAGGAGCTGCAAGGGTGTGCGGCGCGGAGGCCGCGGACGTGCATGGGGCCGCCCACCCCATCTTGCGGGCGCAATGCAGCAACCGGAGCCACGAATGCGATCGCCGCCAACGGTGACGCTTGTCGGTGAACGTGCTCGGTCCAGCGCAGGCCTAGCGCAACATGTCCTCCACCGCACGCGCGCCGGAGCGCGCCGCGGCGTGCCACAGCTCGGCGCCCGGTGCATCCGGCCCCGCAGCCAGCGACTCGACGTACGCGACCTGCGCCGCCTTGAAGCTGCGCAGCGCGCGGCGGCGCAGGTCGCGCCGGACCGGCGCGGCGTACGCGGGCTCGAGCTCGGGCGGCGTCTCGAGCGTCAGCACGGCGAGCGCGTAGTCGTGGTGCAGGCTGGCGATGCGGAACGTCGCGGCGGCGCTGGCGACCGGGTCGCCCAGCTCGACGACCTGCCGGTAGGCGCGCGCGGCGGCCTCGAGCGCGGCCTCCTTGCGCGCGACGTCCTCGTCGAACTTCTCGACGCGCGCGCGCACCCGCCGCTCCCGGTAGGCATCGAGCAGCTTCTCGGCGCGGGCGAAGCGCTCCGCCGCGGCCGTGGCCGCGCCGTCCAGCAGGCGGCCCACGGGCGGCCCACGCAGCCCGGTATCGGCGCGCACGCCCGCCTCGGCGAGCGATAGCCGCAGCGCGTCCACCGCCTCGACCAGCGCAGGATCGTCACCGCCCAGCGACGCGGCGCGCGCCAGCAGCTCGAGCGCCTCGCGGCTGCGGCCCTCCTGGGCCTCGAGCCCGGCGAGGCGCAGCGCCGCGCGCGCCGCCACCGTCCGGCTGTCGCTGCCGCCGGCCTCGAGGACGGCCTCGTACCCGGCGCGCGCCGCGGCACGATCGCCGTCGACGTTCTCGGCCACGTACGCGCGGTAGTAGCGCGCGGCCAGCGGCGTATCGCCCGGCTCGCGCAGCGCGCCGCCACCCAGGTCGTCGCCCGCGCCTGCGTCGGCGGCGCGTGCCGGGGGCGGAGGCGGCGGCACCGGCGCTCGCCCCGGCGCGCCGCCGGAATCACAGCCACCCAGCTCGAGCCCGAAGGCGAGCACGAGCAGCGGCAGAAAAAATCGGGCTTGGCACCGGCACAGGAACATCGTCCGCTTGCGATCCTCCTGTGCCGGCGCCTCGCCTCGCCCACTTCCACGTGTAGCAAGTCGCCGGAGCCGACACGTCACCGTCGCGCAAAAAGTTGTCATGTTCGTGTCATCGGTCGGCGTTAGACTGGAGCTGGGTCGGCAGTAGACGTTTCGCGCACGAATTTGGGGGAGGGAGGGCAGTCCCTATGGCCACCGACAAAGAGATCAGCAGGCGCACGACGGTTCCCGGGATGGAGAAGATAACCGGCAACCTGGTGTTCGTGCAGGCCGCCGAGGCACTCGGCCTCGATCCGGTGAAGGCACGTCAGGTCCTGAGCGACGTCGTGCTGGCGCGCGGCGTCCAGCCGTCGCAGCTCACCCACGACCAGCTGCGCAGCTTCCTGCCCGACATCGAGAAGCGCCTGCGCCTGTTCGTGAACGACTCGCTCACCGGCGCGATCATGTCGGAGCTCCGCCGCTTCGTGACGTCGGCTCACTAGCCGGTCGATCACTAGTCGGGTGGGCCGAACGCCCGGGACCCGACTTGTCCGTGAGAGCAGCTTCACGGCATGACCGGACTAGCCGCCGGCCGCGCGCGACACTACCAGCTTGTAGCCGGCACCGTGCACGGTCAACAGGTGGCGCGGCCGGTCCGGCTCGTCCTCGAGCGCCTGGCGCAGCTTCACGATGTGGTTGTCGACGGTGCGCGTGTTCGGCGCCTTCTCGTAGCCCCAGGCCTCGTCGAGCAGCTTGTCGCGCGTGACCACCTCGCCAGGGTGACGCGCGAACACCTTCAAGATGTCGACCGCGCGCGCTGGCAACTCGACCGCGCGCCCCGCCTTGGTGACCACGTGGGTCGAGAAGTCGATGACCACGTCGCCGAAGCTGAGCGTGCGCGGCGCCTCGCGCGCGGTCGCGCCCCGGCGCAGCACCGCCGCCACCCGGGCCAAGAGCTCCATGAGCGAGAATGGCTTGGTCACGTAGTCGTCGCAGCCGACGTCGAAGCCGCGCACCCGGTCGAGCTCCTGGCCGCGCGCCGTCAACATGATCACGCGCGCGTCGGGCGCCGGCGAGCGCGGCCCGCGCAGCACCCGGCACACCTCGAAGCCCTCGGTGTCGGGCAGCATGATGTCGAGGACCACCAGATCGGGCGCCACCTTGCCGGCCAGCGCCAGCCCCTCGTCGCCGCGCGCGGCCGAGAACACCTCGTAGCCCTTGGCGCGCAGGGTGTCCTCGAGGCCGAGCCGGATGGACGCGTCGTCTTCGATCACCAGGATGCGCGAGCTCAAGAAGTGACCTCCTCGCCCTCGGAGGCGCGCGCCGGGGCCGGCGTGGGCACGAGCGGCAAGACCAGCGTGAAGGTCGCACCGCGTCCGGGCGCGCTGTCGACCTCGATGCGTCCACCGTGCGCCTCGACGTGCCGCTTGACCAGCGCGAGCCCCAGCCCGGTGCCCTCGACGCCCGAGGTGCGCGCCTCGGGAGCGCGCCAGAACTCGCGGAAGATGCGCTTGTGGTCGGCCGGCGCGATGCCCGGGCCCTCGTCGACGACCGCGACGCGCACCTCCGACGCGCGCGTCGAGACCCGCACGACCACCGGCTTCTGCTTGCCGCCGTACTTGGCCGCGTTCGACAACAGATTGAGCAGCGACTGCACCATCGCCTCGCGGTCGGCGGCGACCAGCGCGCCGGCCGCGCCATCGTCGACCTCGACGCGCATCGCGTGGCCCTCACCGTCGGCGAGCCGGGTGAAGGTCTCGACCGCCTCGCTGGCCAGCGCGGCCGCCGCCACCGGCCGCCGGTCGTAGCGGCGCGCGCCGCGCTCGATCTGCGAGAAGTCGAGCACGTTGGCGATGAGCCGGCCGAGCCGCTCGCTCTCGTGGACGATGACGTCGTGGTAGCGGCGCTGGCGCTCGGGATCGCCCGCGCCCACGCCCTCGCGCAGCATCTCGCCGAACATGCGGATCGAGGTCAGCGGGGTCTTGAGCTCGTGCGACACCGTCGAGACGAAGTCGCTCTTCAGCTTGCCCAGCTCGCGCTCGCGCGCCGCGCCGCGGTAGGTGGCGATGACGCCGACCAGCAGCACCAGCACGAGGCCGCCGACCAGCGCCAGGTAGCGCGGCAGCTCGGCGCGCGCGATGCGGTCCGCGGCGTCGGCGTCACCCCACAAGGACACCTGCACCGCCTGCAAGAGCCGCGGTCGCTCGGCGGCGAGGAAGCCGCGCGCCGGCGACTGCGTCTCGGCGTCGAGCCCGCCCGCGGCCACCCGCACCAGCGTGCCCGCCGGCATGTTGCCCGCGGCGATCTCGCGGGCCAGCGCGCGCTCGGCGGCCGCCTGCAGCTCGGCCAGCGGCACCGCGAAGCCGAGCGCACCACCGGCGTGGCGGCGGTAGATGAGCAGCCGGTCGTCCTCGCCGGGCGCGCGGCGCACCTGCGGCTCGCCGGCGGCCGAGCTCGACAGATCGGCGGCGGCCACTGCCAGGAGATCCCCGAAGCGCAGCTCGGCGCGCCGCGCGTCGAGCGCGCGCACCTCGTCACGCACCGCGGCGTCGAGCTCGCGATCGGCGAGCGCGGCGCGGATCTCGCCGGTGAGCGCGGCCAGCGCCGCCTGCGGGCCCGCATAGGCGTCCTCGAGCAGCCCGTGGTAGAGCGCGACCTCGCGACGGGCGTCGCGGGTGGCGCGGGTCTCGCCCAGGTCGGCGAGCAGCGCGTAGGCCACGCCCTCGTCGTCGGTGTCGCCGCCGAAGCGCGCGCGCAGCTCGGCGAAGCGCGCCGCCGCCTCGACGTCGCGGCCGGCGCGCAGGTCGAGCCGGCCGAGGCCGAGCAGCGCCTGCGCGGCGGCGTCGCCCCGGCCCAGGGCGAGCGCCGCGTAGGCCCGGCGCGCGCGCATGAGGCCGTCGGGGCGCGCCTCGGCGCGACGCGCCTCGGCGAGCAGCTCGGCCTGCCGGCGCTCCTCGCGCACGCGCCGCAGGTAGTCCTTGAGCCCCTCGGCGCCGGCGGGGGCGGCGCTGCCCGCGCGCTGCGCCGGCCACGCCAGCCGGCCGAGCGGCGTCGGCCACGAGAGCGCGCCCGAGGCGTCGACGTGGAAGACGTGCTCGGCGAGCGGCTGGTGCGCGATCTCGACGCGCAGCGCGACCGCATCGGGCGGCGCGTCGCCGAAGAGCGGCGCCAGGCCGTCGAGGGTGCGCGCCGCCTCGTCGTCGAGCGCCGAGGCGATGAAGCGGGCCTCCTTCTGGTTCGAGGCCACGAAGCTCGCGCGCGCGCGCTCGCGCTCGGCCAGGTTCGAGCGCACCCCGAGCCAGGCGAGCGCCGACGCCGGCGCGATGACCGCCGCCGCCGACAGGAGGCCGAAGAGCGCCTTGGAGCGGCCGAACATGGACGCTCCTAGCATACGCGAGGCGAAGGCCTTACGGGCCGGTGCCGGGAGCGGCCACGGGCGGCGCGGCCGCGGCCGCGGCGATCAGGGTCGCCAGCTCGCCGCGATCGTGCAGCTCCTTGACGATGTCGCTGCCGCCGACGAACTTCCCGCCGATGTACACCTGCGGGATGGTCGGCCAGTTGGAGTACTCCTTGATGCCGGTGCGCAGGTCGGGATCGCGCAGCACGTCGAAGGTGCCGATCTCCTTGGCGCCGGCCTGCTTCAGGGTCGCGATCGCGACCGACGAGAAGCCGCACATGGGCATCATCGCCGAGCCCTTCATGAACAAGACCACGCGCTTGGAATGGACCATGTCGTGGATGCGCTTGCGAAGCTCGTCGGTCACTGCTTGCCTCCGGACTGCGCCGCGGCCCACGCGGCAGGGGTGTAGGTCTTGAGCGCCAGCGCGTGCAGCTCGCCGGTGGCGAGCCAATCGCGCAGCGGGGCATAGACACGCTGGTGCTGGTCGATCATGGAGATGCCCTCGAACGCCGCCGCCACCACCCGCGCCTCGAAGTGGTCACCGGTGCCGGTCGAGTCCTTGACGACCACCTCGGCGCCCGGCAGCGCGGCGAGGATGCGCGCCTGGATCGCCTCGACGCTCAGCATGATCGCTCCAGCACGAGCGTGATCTCGTCCTCGCTCGAACGGCCGCGATTGCCGCCGCGCACGCTCCAGCCCGGGTGGCGCGCCACCACCGCCGCGGTCGCCGCCACGATCTCCGCGGCTATTCCCGGGAACTCCTTGGTCCACTCGTACCCGTCGGCGTCGCCCTGGTAGTTCTCGGCGAACTCGGCACGCAGCTCCAGCCGCAGCATGAACTCGCGCTGTTCCACGTAAGCACTCATCGACGATCTCTTAGCACACCCTGCGGCCGACGGACGGTGTCGCTTGCCCTGGACCTTGGCGCACGGCACTCTTCAGGTGATGTCCACCGCTGTCACCCAAGGCGTTCGCGTCTCCGTCGAGACCCAGTACCTGGCCGATGAATCTTCTCCCGTCGCGGAGCACTTCGTCTTCTCCTACACCGTGACGATCGCCAACGAGGGTCAGGACGTGGTGCAGCTGCGAACCCGCCACTGGGTGATCACCGATGGTCGCGGACACGTCGAGGAGGTCAAGGGGCCGGGCGTCGTGGGCGCGCAGCCGACGCTCAAGCCCGGCCAGGCCTTCCGCTATACCTCGGGCTGCGTGCTCAAGACGCCGCGCGGCACCATGCACGGCACCTACCAGATGCACCGGCAAGACGGCGGCACCTTCGACGCCGAGATCGCGCCCTTCCTGCTCGTCGCGCCCACGCCGCAGGCCAAGCGCTACCTCAACTAGGAGCGTGCAGCCGATGCCCAAGCCCAAGGACGACGAGCTCGACCACTCCCACGCCGGCGAGCTGGCCGGCGCCGCCCCCGAACCCCCGGTGGTCGCCCGCCTCATCGTCGAGATCCGCTCCGACGGCACGCGCACCATCGCGCGCGGCGCCATGGAAGACATCGCCACCGGCCAGCGCGTCGCCATCGAGGCCAAGGGCACCACGCCCCTCGCGCTCGCCGCCGAGCTCGCGCGCGCCATGTTCAAGGGGCGGGGCCTCGCCGCGGCGGTGGCGCGCAAGCTGCTCCCGGGACGCGGTCGCAAGTAGCCGCCGGCCGCGCGGCCACCGGGCGAACCTGCACGCCCGTCGACGATCGCAACGTCCGCGCGCCGGCCACGGAGGCATCCCCGGCCGGCGAAACCGGGGATCACGCGGAGTTTCCTCGGCTTTTCGAGCGCGCCAGGCGGTGGCATCGGTCTTGGATATACGCGTTCACATGACCGAACGCGTGGGCCCGTCGCGTCTTCTCCTCTCCGTCCTGTCGATCTCCTTCGCGGCCGCAGTCGCGGCATGTGGCGATCCCGCCGGCGCAGGTGACGACACGGGATACGTCGATGCCGACACTTCCGATGAACCCGATGCCGCTCAGGGCACCGGCTTTCGTGATGCCGACCCATGCTCCGGGGGCGGCTCGGGCGGCTCGGGTGGCTCCGGCGGCGGGGGCTCGGGCGGGTCGGGCGGCTCCGGCGGCTCCGGCGGCGGCGGCTCGGGCGGCTCGGGTGGCTCCGGATGCCAGCCTGCCATCGACGCGGGAGTGCCCGACGCCATGCCCGCCTGTGGCGAGGCGACGTTCACCTACGCGAGCGCCACGGCGACCACGGTCTATGCGACCGGCACGTTCTCGAGCTGGGCGGCGATGCCGCCCGCGGCGCTCGCGCTCAACAGCGACGGTGCCGGCAACTTCACCGGCACGACGTACCTGGGACCCGGGAAGCACCTCTACAAGTTCGTCGTCGACGGCGCCATGTGGCTGCCCGACCCGGTCAACCCGGCGACCGAGCCGGACGGCTTCGGGGGCGCGAACAGCGTGCTCGAGCTTTGCGCTCCCACGCCGTAGCCCTCACGCTGGCGCTCGCCGGCGCCGCCTGCGCAGCCCCGGCCACACCGGCCGCGCCAGGAACCTGGGTCGACGACTGGCGCGACGAGGTCGTCTACCAGATCGTCGTCGATCGCTTCGCGAACGGTGACCCCGGCAACGACGCCGCCGACGGGGTCGCGCCGGTGCCCGGAGACCTCGCGCGCTGGCAAGGTGGCGACTGGCGCGGCGTCCGCACGCACCTCGACGAGCTCGCCGCCCTCGGCGTCACCGCGCTGTGGATCTCGC
>JBKJOI010000197.1:0-11917 GCA_046595695.1 Haliangiales bacterium
GACGCCCAGCATCCGACGCTTGAGCGGCCCCAAGTCGATCCCCTTCTTCGCCGTCCACATCGTGGCCGTGGTCGGGGTCATCGTGAGTGGCTGGTCGTGGAGCGGCTTCGCGCTCGCGATGGCGCTCTACGCGGTGCGTATGTTCGGCATCACCGCTGGCTACCACCGGTATTTCTCGCACCGCACTTACAAGATGGGCCGCGGAATGCAGTTCTTCATGGCCCTGCTGGGCACCACGGCCACCCAGAAAGGCGTCCTCTGGTGGGCGGCCCACCACCGCAAGCACCACAAGGTCTCGGACGAACCTGGAGATATCCACTCGGTGCGCCAGGACGGCTTCTGGCACTCGCACGTCGGCTGGATTTTATCGAAGCAGCACGACGCCACCGAGTGGGCGCGCATCAAGGATTTCGAGAAGTTCCCCGAGTTGCGGCTCCTGAACACCTTCCATATCGTGCCGCCGATCCTGCTCGCGATCGGGCTCTTCATCGCGGGCGGATGGTGGGCGCTCCTCTGGGGCTTCCTGGTCTCCACCATGCTGCTGTGGCACGGCACGTTCACGATCAACTCGCTGTCCCACGTATACGGCAGCCGACGCTATGAGACGACTGACGACAGCAAGAACAACTTCTTCCTCGCGCTGATCACCCTGGGCGAGGGCTGGCACAACAACCACCATTACTATCAGCGCGCTACCAACCAGGGGTTCTACTGGTGGGAGATCGACATGTCGTTCTACGCGCTCAAGGTGCTCTCGTGGGTCGGGCTCGTCCGCGACCTGCACACGCCGCCTGAACGCGTGCGCGCGTGGCGTGGGGGCGGACGGCGCACCGCCGGGAGCGATCACTCGACGCGCAACGCCGTCGCCGTGGCTGCCGTCGTGACCGCCGCCACTGCCTTCGCCCCGCCGCCTCCGCCGGCCACGGCGTCAACGCCCCCGAGCGTTTCGTCGCTCCCTCCAGCGTAGCCGCCGTCCCCCACTTCGGCGCCCAGCTGTGCGGCCCGATCATCGATCCCCGCACCGAGAACGGCTTACCAGCATACCCAGGCGCCCCGCGTAGCCACGTGCCCCGTTCGCATCTCTGGGACGAAGCGACGTCAATGTGGCGTGGCGCCGACGCGCGCCGGCGGATTGTCCGGTCTGGGGACCGATGGGGAAGCGGAAGCGGCGTTCGGCAGCTTCTCGACTACCCACGCTCCGCTCTCTCCCCGTCTCACCACCGTCCCGTCGCGTGTCGCCAGCAGCTGAACGCCGGCATCAGTCGCGACCATGCCGATCCACTCGCCCTCGACGGCGAGGGGCAACTCATCGACAAGCACGAGCTTCTTGCCGTCCAGGCGCACGATCACCGAGGTCTCGACGCCGCTACTTGCGTTCGAGCCCACGCCCACGATCCATTCCCGCTTGTTGGCGCTCGCCGCGACGGATGGCCGAAAGCCAGAGAGCCGCGCGTCGAGACCAAGTGCGACCGGCTTGCTGCCGTCCAGGCGATAGAGCTTTCCGGTCTCGGTCGCGACGACGGGCCGCAGAGCGCCACCCAGCCATACGACCCGGCTAGCCGATGTCGCCACGCCCCGTCTCGCGAGCACGAGTGTCTTCCATGCGCCGCCCTCCAAGACTTGCACGTCGCCGCTCGCGAGCAGAACCGCGGCGCGACCCAGCTCCACCACGCACAACGTCGCGATTGATTCCTTGCCCGGAAGTCGATGCAACTCCTTCCACTTCTGCCGGTCACGCACGAAGACCCGGCGCCCCGCCACGAGTGCCGGCAGGGCGCAGGACGCGAGTCGGGCGGCCCCTTTGCGGTTCACTGGAGATGCGCTCCACGTTGGCCGGGCAAAGCGAAAGGCAGGGGCCTCGTCGCCCACTCCCCAGACCTCGCCTGCAAATCCTTGCACCTGCGATAACCGTGCACTCAAGCCACCGGTATTCACGCGGTCCCAGGCCGCTTCCCGTGCGGCAAGGGCGAAGACGCGCCCGGAGCGGGTGACAACGACGGCGGTTTCGAGTGACGTGCCCGCAACGCCGATCACCTCATCGGTGCCCGTGGATGACGACGGCGCACTCGATGAGCTAGCCGGCGAGGCCAGGTGCACCGGCTCCGCTACCAGTGGATCGAGATCCACAGGCTCCGACTCTTGCTCCTGCCCGCTTGCGGTCTGGACCTGGGAGCCGAGGCCAAGACCAACGCCGGCGAGCGCAATGGCTGCTGCAGTGATCCAGCCTCTGCCTGCCCAAGGACGTCTCCAGCGCACGGACCGTCACGATAGAGAACCGGGGAAGCGCGTGCAATCGCCTAATATGCTTGAGGAAGGGTCGCTGTACACCGGGCCGGCTCAGAGGTCGCGATAGGGCTCGACGCCGTGCGCTTGAGCTACTCGGGTCTCGGCGGCCGGACGTCGAGGGACGGGCGGGACTGCCTCCCGACCGAACCGCTCAGAGACGGGCGCGCACCGCAGCGGCACGCACGCGCATCTCTGGATCGGAGTGCGTTTCCTCGAGGAAGCGGAGCTGCCCCGAAAGCGTTCTCGCTCGCCGCGGTTTTTCTCGCCCAAGCAGCACGTCGATCAACGTGAGCGCCTCGCTCACACGATCGTCGTCTTTGTGTGAGAGTGCCTTGGTGAGGACCTCGAAATCGTCGGGAAGGCGCGGGTATCGGGCGAGGAAGGCATCGATCGCACGCGTGATGACGTCACGTCCCTCGGATTCCTTGATGCGCGCCAGCAGCTTCATCCGGTTCTCGCGGTCGGCGTCGCGAGCCGGCGGTAGTGCGGGCGCCTGTGCTACGGAGCTTGCGGTTTCCGGGCCACTTCTGGTCGTGCCATTGGCGTCTCCCGCCTCGACCCTGGAGCCGCCCGCAGTACCCGCCTCGGGGTTCGGCGGTTCACTGCGGGTCTCCGGTGCCGGCCTGGGCACCCGCGGCTCCTCCGGCCGGGATAGCGTGCGAGCGAGCTCCGCCATCGTGCCTGACTCGAACGCCCGCTCCAGTGCCGCGCGGTAGCTCTTCTGCGCCGGGGACGCCGCCGCGTTGGCACGCGGGCCCGCCCGGTCGGCATCGCTGCGCGTTCGTCCGCGATTCTGGTCGATTTCGCGCCAGGTTTTCTTGGCGCGCGGCCGGTCCCGATCATCTGCCATTAGAAATCCAACATCAGCTTAGCATGGGGTTCTGTGGCCCTGGCGGAGCCGCCGGGGTTGAACGGTAAGTCGGTCGAGGTGGAGAATTTCGCTCGGCGCCTACTTCTTGCCGCCTTCGCAGGCCTCTACCTCTTCTTTCGTCTTAGCAGCGATCGCGCACTGCACGGACGTTCTCTTCCACTGCGCACGGCATTTTCGGACCTCGGGAGCAGTATCGTCGCGATCGGCCGTGATGCCGAGGACCTTATTGATGTTGTCGACCGCCTTCTGGCACTCGGTCTCGCTCGACTTGTCGCACGCCGTGGCAGACAGCACGATGAACAGCGTCAGGAACCGGATCAGCATGGGCGCGGATATTACCAGTCCACCGAGGCTTCGGCTCGCTCCAGATCCTGCGTCGTGTCGATCTCGCGCCACTGTCCACGAATGTCCACCGGCGTGAAGCGTTCGCCGCTACCAATTAGGTGCTCGAAGAGGTCGGTGAGGTAGGCCCCGCGCCACGTGTTTCTGCCGAACGGCGCGGTGTCGCGCCCGCGGTAGTCGTTCGCGAGCTTGCGGTACGCGGCGAGGAGCTTGGCCGCTCCCGTGGCTGACACCTTGGCCAGCCCGATGAACTCGCCGTACGCGTGCTCGACGGGTACGGAGCGCTTCCCCACGGCGGTTATCCGCTGCGTGGCGTCGACAGCGCAGACCTCTGCTTCGCTGAGTGGGTGCAGGGTTCGGCCCTCGTAGATCTTCTCGAACTCGCGATCGACCACGAGCGCGTAGTCTTCGCGCGAAGCCACGACGGAGCCCACGACCTGCGGTGCAAACACGATGTCGGCGTACGTGATCAACATGGCCTCGTTGATCTCCGCGCTCGCCATGAACATCGACTGCAGGATGTTGTTCGAGGCAAAGTCGACGTTCTCGACGAACGTCACGCCGCCTCCCAGCTCGCCCTTACGCAGCTCGAGGACGTCCGCCTTGTAGCCGCGAACGATCACGAACTCTTCTATCCCATGAGCTCGAAATGAATCGAGTTGTCGTGTCAGCATCGGGATCCCACGGATCGGTACCAAGCACTTCGGCATCTGGTCCGTATAGGGCTGCAGGCGGCGACCCATTCCTGCCGCGATGATCAACGCTTTCCTGGGCCTGTCGTGATGTTCGAGCATTGGATCCCGATCCAGTAACACAAGGAGTCTGGAGTGTCCGAGATCCGGGCCAGAAAGGGGCTCCGTCCGGAGTACGGGCTGCATTTTTCGGCGGGAGCGTCCGGAATGCCAACTTTCGTACCAGCGGCCGCGTACTTAGAGAATGGCATAGCATGTGCTTCGCTCCAGCCCATGAACGCGAAAAAACACGAGACGGCCGTTTGGGCGCCCACGCACCTCGGCTTCGAGCGTCAACACGCTTCGTCCTATGAGCTGGCGTCTTCGGCGCTCAGCTCCATCGCCCACCTCGACGTGCCGCGGGGGTGGGGCTGGCTGCGGAGCCGGATCACGCGCGAGCTCGCGAGCATCGCCTCGGCGATCTCCCGCGCGGCCGCGTGGGCCGAGGAATCCCGGCGGGCGCCACTTGAGGCTCGAGCGATCGAGCTGGCGCATGGGGCTGCGGCGAACCTGGAGCAACTCACCACGTTGGGTGGCGGTATCACGAAGGTCTGCGGGATTCTCCTCCGGCGTATGAAACAGCTCATCGTGCTCCTCCGTCGTGGAGCCGGGGCGGCTGAGACGGTGCGGTCGACCGTGCCGAAAATCAGTCGCGCTGCGGCCTCGCCCGCGGCCGTTGTGGCTGCGTCGACTGACCTGAGCGGCCTTCCACGTACGAATCCGGCTGAGTTGGATCGCCCGGCCATGAATGATGAGGCCGATCGCTCGCGCGTTCCGCCCGCAGCTGCGAATCAGGCGCTGGGCCGAGGACGCCCGATCAATGATGAACGAAGCACGTCAGTTGGCGCGAGGGGCGAATCGCCCGAGCTTCAGCAGGATCTGCAGCGATGATTTGCCGGCATACAGCGCATTGACCGCAGCGTAGGCCCAAAAATAGATGTCGAGCCGACCGGGCGGGATGAGCGCGACGATCAAGATGTACGACGGGTAGTGCACGACAACGCGCGCTGCGTGCTCGAGGAGATTCAGAACTGCTCCGACCGGTCCATGCCGGCCGCCCGTCTGCGCGGGCTGTCCGTCTTCCGTCGGAGGAGGCGCACCGTATTCGGCGCGGCGCATGAAGGTCGTGATGCAGAGGCCCGCGCCCAGGCAAGCCATACCCGCGAGGCCCACGAGAAGGTAGCGAACGGAGATCTCCGGATCGCCTTCGTAGCGCCACAGGCGCACGGTGACCGCGCCGAAGATGAAGAACGCCTTGATCTCGTCCATCAAGAAGTCGAGGTGGTGACCGATCAGCGAGGGCGTCTTCCGGATGCGCGCGAGTTGGCCATCGACGCAGTCGAAGACGAAGGAGAGCTCGAAGAGCAACGCGGCGACGATGGCGCCCCACCAATTGGGGAGCACGATGAAGAGCGCGGCGGAGACGAGCGCGAGGACGGTCGCAAAGAAGGTCACCTGGTTCGGCGTGACGCGAGAGGACTGAAGCGCGTAGACGAAGATCGCCGCGGGCGGGCGACAGACCCACTCCGTCCAGAGGTTGATGTCCTTTTTCTTCTTGGACGCGCGGTAGATCTGGGCGATTTCGCTCCAGAAAGGCATGGCCGAGAACACTAGCCTACCGGTCCGTCCCGGCGCAAATCGGCTCGATCCGGCTCACAGGCCCCAACAGGACGCACGGGGCGGGTTGGTGCTTGATCCCGTGCGTGCCGCGGCTTACGGTCCGCCTCTCTCAAAAACTAAAGCAACACCCGGTGACGGGCCTTTAGAAGGACGATCCGATGGCTGAACCGCAGATTCCCGCTGGACTGATCGATCGTATTCGCGCTGGTCGTGTCGCCCTCGTCGTGGGCGGCTCGATTGGTACCCTCGCTGGACTTCCCTCGTGGAAGAAGGTGCTCGAACGGCTCCGCGACTCGCTGGAGAAACGTGGGCAAGCCGGCGACAAGGAAGCCGCCGACGACGTCAGCGGCCTCCTGAAGAAGGGGCGGCTCGTCAGCGCCGCCGGCTTCCTCGCGCGCACGCTCGGGGGACCGGCTTGTGATGCCGTCCTCGCGGAGTGCTGGAAGACCCCGGAGATCCTTCCCGAGGCGGTGAAGGTGTTCGGGCGCCTCCCGGTGCGGGCCATTTGGACCACGTTCCCCGGCGAGCTCATCGAGCGCGCCGTCGAGGCCGGGTCGGCGATCGAATGGCCGGCCACGCGCGTCGCGACCTACGCCGACGCCGGCTCGATCGATACGCGCCGCCGCTATGTGCTGAAAGCGCTTGGCGATCTCGCGGATCACTCATTTGTCGTCGTGCCCACGTCCGTCCGCCGCGCGCTCGCGCCGGCGGCGGCCTTCCGCGGGATCCTCCAGGACCTGTACCGGGACGGGGCCCTGCTGTTCGTCGGCTTCCGCCACGGCGATCCGGATCTGCACGCGATCCTGGATCGGGTGTTCGGCAGCTTCGAGCCACCCACGGTGGAGCACTACTTCGTGAGCGCGGGCCTGGGTCCCGTCGATACCGAAGAACTGCACGCCGAGCATCACATGTCGGTCATCCCGCTCGAAGGACAGGGCGGCGACGAGAAGTCGATCGAGTCGCTGGTCGCCTTCATGAACCGGCTGGCGGACGAGTGCGACAAGGCGGGGCTCAGCCTCGCGGTGACGCGCCCGGCAGACGACGATCTCGAGAGCTGGCTGGCGCGGCTGTCCGAAGACGGCGCCGACCAGGAAGCGATCGATGCCGTCGACGCCATCGAGGCGCACGCGCGCAAGGACGGGCCACCCGACCGGCTCATCGAAGTGCTCATGGGACGCGTCGAGGTCGAGCACGAGGCGCCGCGCCGCGCGGCCATCCTGCGCGACGTCGCACGAGCCTTCGAGCAGGACATCGGCGATCTGCCGCGGGCCTTTACCGCGCTGACCGCGGCGCTGCGCGAGGACCCGGCCGACGAGGACTCGATCGTGCAGGCCGAGCGGCTCGCCGCCGAGACCGACGGTTGGGGCGAGCTCGTCGCCGATCTGTCCGAGATCGTTCCGCAAATTGCCAACAAGAAGGTCGCGGCGGCGCACTGGGCGCGGCTCGGCCGCTGGTACCACGAGAAGCTCCGCCACGACGACTACGCGATCGCGTCGCTGCGCGAGGCGCTCAAGCTGGACCCCGCGCGTCTCGACGCGCGCGAGCGTCTCGAGGAGCTCTTCCGCAAGCACCTCAAGTGGGGCGATCTCGCCGAGGAGCTGGCCGCGCACGCCGAGGTCGAGACCGACCCCGCGAAGCGCGTCGACGTGCTGCTCGCGCTCGGCGATCTGAACGAGACCCAGCTCGCCTCGACCGCCAAGGCCATCGAGGCCTACGAGCGCGTGCTCGGCGGCGAGGCCGGCAACGAGGACGCACTGGCCGCGCTCGAGCGGCTCTACCGTCGCGGCGAGCGCTGGGGTCGGCTGGCCGCCGTGCTCGAGAAGCGCGCGGAGATCTTCGACACCACCGAGCCGGCGCGGGCCAGCAGCTACCGCAAGGAGCTCGCGTCCCTCCGCAACGAGAAGCTGGGCGACGTCGAGGGCGCCATCGGTCGCTACGAGAAGGCGCTAGCCGACGACGAGCGCGACGTCGAGGCGCTGCGCGCGCTCGAGAAGCTCTACGAGAAGGTTGGACGCACCGACGACTACCAGCGCGTGCTCGAGCGGCTCGCCGAGCTCGCGCCCGAGGGCGAGCGCGCTTCCATGTGGCGGCGTCTCGCTGCCGAGGTCGAGGACCGCGAGGGCGGCGCCGAGCGCGCCATCCGTTACTACGAGAACGTGCTCGCGCTCGAGCCCGCCGCCATCGACGCCTACCGCTCGCTCGAGCGGCTCTACCGCAGCACCCAGAACTGGGACGCGGTGGTCCGGCTCTACGAACGGCACATCGGCGCGGTCAACACGCCGGCGCAGCGCGTGGAGCTGTGGGCGGCGCTCGGCAAGCTGCACGAGCAGGAGCTGTCCGATCCGCACCGCGCCATCGAGGCGCACGGCAACGCGCTCGACCTGGCTCCGGATCATCGCGAGTCGCTCACCGCGCTCGCGCGCCTGCTCCGCCGCGTCGAGGCCTGGGATCGCGCGGTCGAGACGCTCATGAAGCACGCGCAGCTCGAGGGCGTGCGCGGCGCCGAGAAGTGGCACGAGGCCGGCCTCCTGTTCGCGAAGGAGCTGCACGATCCGGTCTCCGCCGAGGCGCGCTTCGAGAAGGCGCTCGAGCTCGACCCGAGCTTCCTGCCCGCGATGCTGTCGCTCGTGGAGATCTACCGCAAGCGCCAGGACTGGGGGCATGCGGCCGGCACGATGCTCGACGCCGAGAAGCACTCGCAGAACCGGCTCGAGCGCATCAAGCTGGTCCAGGGCGCGGCCGTCCTGTACGACGAGATGCTCGAGCAGCCCGCCAAGGCGCTCGAGCTCTACGCGCGCGTCCTGACCCTCGATCCCGAGCATGTCGAGGCCGGCTCACGCGCCGCCGAGCACTGGGTCACCGGCGGCCGCTGGGCCGAGGCCGAGCCGGTGCTCGAGATGCTCGTGCGCAAGACCGATCCCGAGGACAAGGTCGAGCGCGGCCGCCGCGAGGCCATCTACGGCCGCGCGCTCAAGGAGCTCGGCCACGGCGAGAAGGCCGCGCGTCGCTTCCGCGCCGCGGTCGAGTCGGATCCCGATTCGCTCGACGCCGCGCTCGGGCTCGCCGACCTGCTGTACGACAAGCAGGACTGGGTCGAGGCCGACAAGCGCTACCGCGAGGTGCTCGCTCGTCACCGTCCGTCGCTTGCCGAGGGGCAAGTGGTCGAGATCTGGCACCGTATCGGCGTGCTCGCGCGTGGCAAGGGCGACGCCCGGGCCGCCGAGGACGCGTTCCGACGCGCCCTCGAGCGCGACCCGGGGCACCGCGCCTCGCTCGCGTTCGTGGTCGAGCTGGCCGCCGCCCGCGGCGACTGGAAGGCGGTCGTCGACGCCCGCCGCAACGAGCTGGAGGGCGCCTCGGAGGAGGAGCGACTGCGCCTGCTCGAGGAGATCGGCGATCTCTACGCGCAGAAGCTCGAGGACCCGGTCACCGGGCTCGGCGCCTACCTGGAGGCGCTCAAGCTGCGCCCGAAGAGCCACTCGGTCCTGCACAAGACGCTCGTGATCTACACCGAGCAAAAGCAGTGGCGCCGCGCGGTCGAGACGCTGCTGCGCCTCGCCGAGCTGGAGAAGGACGCGGTCCGCCGGGCCAAGTTCTACTACGCCGCCGCGGTGATCTCGCGCGACGAGATGAAGGAGGCCGAGGAGGCGGTAGAGCACTTCTCGCACGCGCTCGACGATGCGCCCGGCATCCCCAAGGCGTTCGAGGCGGTCGAGAAGATCCTCGGCGAGAAGGGCGACTGGAAGGGCCTCGTGCGCGCCTACCGCAAGATGATCAAGCGGCTCGCCGACGACGCCTCCGAGACGCAGATGCTGCAGCTGTGGTCGCGCCTGGGCGACATCGCGAGCGAGAAGATTGGCGACACCGAGAGCGCCATCGCCGCGTACGAGGTTGCGGCGAGCTTCGAGCCCGACAACGTGCAGCGGCGCGAGCAACTCGCCAAGCTGTACCTGCAGAGCGGCCCCGACCACACCGACAAGGCGGTCACCGAGCTGCAGTTCCTGCTGCAGCGCTTCCCTGACCGGCTGGATCTCTACAAGACGCTGTCGCGCCTGTACGTGGACACGGCGCAGATCGACAAGGCGTACTGCCTGGCCGCCGCGCTGGTCGTGCTCGGCCAAGCCAGCGAGGAGGAGAAGGCCCGCTACGAGGCGCTCCGGCCCAAGACGCTCGCGCCCGCCAAGCGCCGGCTGACCGAGGAGCTCTGGCAGAAGGCGATCCTGCACCCGCGCGAGGATCGGGCGCTGAACGGCGTGTTCGGCGCGCTCATGGCCTCGCTGGCGGCGACCACGGCCCAGCCGCACAGCGCGCTCGACCTCAACACCCGCGACCGCACCGACGTCGAGAAGGACGGTCGGATGGTGTCGAAGGTCTTCCGCTACGCGGCGCAGGTGCTGGGCATCCAGCCGACGCCCGAGCTCTATCTGCGCCCGCAGACCGAGGGCGGCATCCGCGCCGCCAACGTCGCCGAGCGCGGCGTGCTGACCCCGGCGGTGCTCATCGGCGAGCCCTACGCCACCGCCGGCAGCGGCCCGCGCGCCAAGAACGAGCGCGAGGTCGCCTTCGACGTGGCCAAGAAGCTGTCGTTCTTCCGCCCCGAGCGCTACGTCTACTACGCGCTGCCGAGCCTGCCCAAGCTCGAGGCCGCGTTCTCGGCGGCCCTCGCCGCCACCGGCACGTCGCAGCGATCGACCCGCGATCCCGAGGCGGAGAAGCTGGCCATGCACATCCGACGCACCGTGTCGGCCTCGATGCTCGAGCAGATTGCCGTGATCGCGCGCAAGATCGCGCACCGCGAGGGCGACGGCCTGGTCACCGGCTGGGTGACCGCGACCGACCTGACCGCGAACCGCGTCGGCCTCATCCTCGCTGACGATCTGGAGACCGCCGCGCGCTGCGTGGCCACCGAGCAGGGCGCGGTCTCGCAGCTCGCCGCCAAGGACCGCCTGCGCGACCTCATCGCGTATGGCTGCTCCGAGGAGTACTTCTCCGTCCGACGCCACCTGGCGCAGGACGTGGGCGGAGTCAGCGCGTCGTGATCCGAGTGCGAACTATCGGCATCGTGGGTAGCCTTGCGGCGGCGGCGCTGGTGGCGGCCGCGGCCGCGGTCGCCTCGGCGGGAGCGCTGGGCTGCGGCGGCGGCGCCGTGTGCGGCGACGGGGTCGCCGAGGGCGGCGAGCAGTGCGACGACGGCAACGATCGCGAGGACGATGCCTGCACGCGCGCTTGCCGCGCGCAGCAGACGCTCGACGCCCAGGTGATCTGGAAGCTCGCGTCGCAGGAGCTGCCCGGCTTCGAGGAGAACTGCACCGGCGTGAAGGCGTCCAAGATCGAGCTCGTGATCGTCGGGCCGATGAACATCACCGAGACGATCGACTGCAGCTTTTCGCAGTATCCGTTCACGGCGCTCACGCCGGGCAGCTACACCGTGACCGGCCGGCTGTTCGACTCGGCCGACCAGTTGCTCACCAAGGGGCAGGCGCAGGCGGGCTTCGAGATCACCAACGCCGATGTGCAGGTGACGCTGAACTTCCCGTTCACCGATTTCGAGCGCACCGACTACAGGGGTGACTGGTTCTACCGGTTCAAGTGGGGCGGCGCGGCCACCTGCGCCACCGCCACTCCGGCGGTGGCCATGGCACGCGTCCGCATCGCGCGCGCTGGCACTCCCGTCGTCGACGAGAGCGGCACGCCCGTCGACGGACTCGTGCCCGGGCCCTGCTACGACTTCACCGAGCAGTTTGCGCATGCGATCAACGACTTGCCCTGGGGGCCTGCGGAGCTCACGGTCACCGGGCTCGACTCGGGCGGCATCGCACAGTTCGAGGAGACCTTTCCGACGTTCATCGGCGCCGGGATCACCAACCCGGTCCTGGAGTACGACGTGAACAGCCTGGCTCCGGATGCGGGAGGACCCGACGCCGGCGTCGTCGACGCCGCCGGACCCGACGCCTGAAGCGACGACCGAACCGGAACGACGCACCTCGAACGCACCTCGAACGCACCTCGAACGCACCTCGAACGCACCTCGAACGCACCTCGAACGCACCTCGAACGCACCTCGAAC
>JBKJOI010000359.1:0-3877 GCA_046595695.1 Haliangiales bacterium
CACCTGAGCGCGACGCCGACGCTCCTGCGCACGCTGCGCCCGGACGCGCCCGCCGACCTCGAGGCGCTCCTGGCGATGGCGCTGGCCAAGGACCCCGCGGATCGGCCGCAGAGCGCGGCGGCGATGCGCCGGGCGCTCGCCCAGATCGCGGCGCCTCGAGGTCGGCGGGCGCGTCCGGGCGCAGCGTGCGCAGGAGCGTCGGCGTCGCGCTCAGGTGCTGGTGGATCAGCTCGCCCAGGTGCGCCGCGACGAAGGGCGGCCGCCCGGTGAGCATCTCGAACGCGATCACGGCCATCGTGTATAGATCGCTGGGCGGCCCGATGCGCGTGGTCTGGCCCGCTGCCTGCTCCGGCGACATGTACATGGGCGTACCCAGCAGGCTGCCGGTCTGCGTGTGCGGCGTAGGGCCGACGCCTCCGCTGCCACCGGCGCCGCCGGCGGGCTCGACCAGCTTGGCGACGCCGAAGTCGAGCAGCTTGGGCACGTAGCCGCCGTCACGCGCGCACAGGAAGATGTTCTCGGGCTTGAGGTCGCGGTGCACGATGCCCGCGGCGTGGGCCGCGGCGAGCCCGGCCAGCACCGGGTCGAGGATCGACACCAGCGCGGCGACCGTGGTGCGGCCGTTGCGGCGCAGGAAGCCGTGCAGGCTCTCGCCGCGCAAGAGCTCCATCGTGTAGAACGGGCGCCCGTCGGTGAGCATGCCGAAGTCGAGCACCTCGACGATGTTCGGGTGCGCCAGGCGCGCGACCGCCTGGGCCTCGACCTTGAAGCGACGCACCAGATCCGCGTCGCCGGTGAGCGCCTGCGCGAGCACCTTGACCGCCGCCTGCCGGCCGAGCTCGGGATGCTCGGCGCGGTAGACCCGGCCCATGCCGCCGACGCCGACGAGCGCCACGAGCCGGTAGCTGCCTGCGAACGCCCCGAGCAGCGGATCGGGGTTCTCGATGACCCGGCTCACCTGGGCGTGTTCCAGCCGCCCACGTCCGCGGTGAGCGCGTCAGCCTCGCGCGGCCCCCAAGTGCCCGGCTCGTACGGGTACATGGGGCTCGGTCCATGGATCACGGGATCGACGATGGCCCAGGCCGCCTCGACCACGTCCTGGCGCGCGAACAGCGTGGGGTCGCCCATCATCGCGTCGCCGAGCAGGCGCTCGTAGGCCTCCATGCGACCGGCCTGGCCCTGCTCGGGCTCCTCGACGACCGAGAGCTCGGTGGGCCGGCCGATCATCTTCTCGCCGTGCTGCTTGGCGCGCGCGCCCAGCGCGATGGTCACGTTGGGGCTCACGCGGGAGCGGATGTAGTTGCCCATGCTCGGGGCCGGCTCCTTGAACACCACCTGCGGCGGGTTCTTCAGCTCGACCATGACCTCGGTGCACGTCATCGCGAGCGACTTGCCGGCGCGCACGTAGAAGGGCACGCCCTCCCAGCGCCACGAATCGACGTAGAGCCGGAGCGCGGCGTACGTGGCCATATACGAGTCCTTCGCGACGCCGGGCTCGGCCTGGTAGCCGACGAACTGCCCACGCACCATCTGGTCGACGCTCATCGGGCGCACGTTGCGCAGCACCTTCGCCTGCTCGTCACGGATGGCCTCGGGATACGTGCTGGAGGGCGCTTCCATGGCCAGGTAGCTCACGATCTGCAGCAGGTGGTTCTGGATCACGTCGCGGATCACGCCCGTCTCGTCGTAGAACTTGCCGCGCCCCTTGACGCCGAAGGACTCGGCCAGCGTGATCTGCACGTTCTCGACGTAGTGGCGGTTGAGGATCGGCTCGAGGAAGGCGTTGGCGAAGCGGAAGTACAGGATGTTCTGCACCGCCTCCTTGCCCAGGTAGTGATCGATGCGGAAGATCGACTCCTCGATGAAGGCCCGGTGGAGTACCTGGTTCAGCGACCTTGCCGACGCGAGATCGCGTCCGAACGGCTTCTCGACCACGACGCGCGCGCCCTGGGCCAGGCCGGCCTCCCCGAGACGATCGACGACCGTGGGGAACAGGCTTGGCGGGATCGCCAGGTAGTGCAGCGGCCGCGCCGCCGCACCCAGGTGCGCGCGCACCTGCGTGAACGTCGCGGCGTCGTTGTAGTCACCGTCGACGTACTGCAGCTGCTGCACGAGCTTGGGGAACGCGACCTCGTCGAGCCCGCCGAACTCGGTGACGCTGGCGCGCGCCCGCTCGATCAGTTGATCTCGCGTCCAGTTCGACTTGGCGACGCCCACGATGGGCACGTCCAGCCGCCCGCGGCGCACCAGCGCCTGCAGCGCGGGAAAGATCTTCTTGTAGGCGAGGTCGCCGGTCGCGCCGAAGAACACGAGGGCGTCGGAGGGGAGCGGTCGCTCGTGGCTCATCGCTCCACGCTAGCCGACGACGGCGCCGTTCCCAAGCACCAGCATCCCGACGGCGCGGCGTCGCGCTGCGCCGACCCGCTACTCGGAGCGGTTGATGGTCGGATGAACGCCTGGGCGCCAGGTGCCGTCGGCGTAGACCTCGCGGATGAGCCGCGCGAGCGCCGGGTCGGCGTCCTTGATCTCGCCACGCGAGTTGATGCTGTTGTGGATGCCGTCGGCCGGATTGGCCTCGTGGTTGGTGTCGAACCACGCCTGCACGCCTTCGGCCCAGTACTCGAGCGAGTTGGTCGCGGCGTAGGTGTTCAGGAAGGTGCCGACCACGATGGCCGCGTCGTAGGCGCGCTCGATCTCGGCCTTCATGGCGTCGCCGTCGGGCAGAGCTCGACGCCGAGCCACATGGTGTGGGCGAACTCGTGCACCAGGATGAACTCACCCGCGTACCAGTCCGACTTGAAGCCCAGCAGGTTGTCCTCGCCGCAGGTCACCAGCGGCCGCTCGAGCGTCGCGCCCAGACCGCGGGCGCGCACGTCCCAGTCCACGCTCGGGAAGGCCTCGTTGAGGTCCCGGTGCTCGGGCATGTCCGTCGTGACCTCGCCCTCGGCCATGATGCCGACCCGGATGTGGTGGCGGCGGAGCACCGCGGCGATGTCGGGCCGGCCGGCGAGCATGTTGTGGACGATGTTGCAGGCGACCGGGAAGGCGTCGTCGTGCACCCGAGCGGAGGCCACGATGGGGACGCCCGCGTAGACGTACTTCTCGGTGAAGGGATCCAGCCCCAGCTCGGCCGGAGGCGCCGACACCGGCGACCAGCAATCGACGGGCGGCTCGACGGTGTCTTCCGGGATGGGCGCGGCGTCGGGGGCGGCCATGCATCCCGCGGTGACGAAGACGAGGGCGACCAGGAGGACATGCTGCAGGTACATCTACCCATAGGTCCGTTCGGCAACTGACGCTCGCGCGGCCGAACTACCGAGGCCCGATGCTCGCGGTCTCTACAGCTCAACGCCGGAGTCGGAGCAGATCGTCTTGACCTGGTTCTTGCGGCCGGCCTGGAGCTTACCGGCGTACTTCTTGGCGGTGTCGCCCTTCTTGAGCTTGCACGCCGACAGCGTCGCCGTGGTGAGCACGGCCTGATCGCCCGGCTTCACGGCGAGTGCTTCCTCGGCCTTACGCAGCGCCTGGCCGAACTGGCCGGACATGTACGAGCGCTTGGCCTCGTCGGCCAGCACGGTGAAGGCGGCTTCGTCGACGACGGGATCCTTGGGCGGATCCTTGGGCTCCTTGGGCACCGGATCCTTGGGCACCGGATCCTTGGGCGGCGGGTCCTTGGGGTTCTTGGGGCCCGTGCCGGCGGCCACACAGCGGCGCTGCACCGCCTCGATCACGTCGAGCTTCTGCGGGTACAGATCCTGGACACGCTTGTGGATCACCACGATCTTGTCGCACTTGCCGACGTCGGCGAGCGAGACCGCGCCAGCGCGCTGCTCGCCCAGCCAGGCGTCGAGGAGGCTCTCGATCTCGGCCGCGGCCT
>JBKJOI010000379.1:0-6612 GCA_046595695.1 Haliangiales bacterium
TTGAACCGACGACGTCCCGGGAGCTCCGCGCGCGGCGCTCACACCACCAGGCGCACCTCGCTGCGTTCCTCCGGCGTCGCCGTGTCGCGACGCTCGGCGGCGCGCAGCAGGCGCCAGATGTGCTTGCCCAGCACGTCGATCTCGGTGGACGCGAACTGCTCACCGCCGAAGGCGCGAATCGTCTCGGTCTGGCGGCCGAGGATGAGCGCGTCCTGCTTGAGGACGCGCATGCCCACCGGCTTCACGAACGGACGCACCAGCCAGGCGAGGAAGCGGGTGCGAAACGAGACCACGCCCCATAGGCGCGTGTGGAAGTCGTCGATGGGCGTCATCGCGGTGTCGGCGAGGATGTGGTTCTCCTCGCCGAGCCGGTACTCGACCTGCGCGATGGATGGCAAAAGAAAGCGATCGAAGTGCGTGACCAGGCCGCCCGACGGGGACAGGAGCCGCGCCATGAGCCCGGTCGGGCGCGGCTCGCCGACGTACTCGGCCTGCACGCGATCGGCGCCGCGCGTGACCTGCGCGGTGATGGTGATGCCCCGGCTGTCGCCGCGGAAGAGGCCCTTGTGCAGGAACGCGGTGTGCGGCACATCGAGCGCGTTCTCGATCACCGAGTACATCGTGGCCTTCATGTCGAAGCGCTGCCGCACCGTCACGTAGCCGCGCTCGCCGATCTTCTCGAAGCGGTGCGGACGTGACTCGGGCATGGCGCCCGCCGTGGAGTAGACCCACACGAAGCCCTGCTGCTCGAGGGTCGGGTAGCTCGGCGCCTGGCGCGCGCGGGCGTCGGAGATCTCGGCGGCCAGCGAGGGCACCTTGGTGCAGTTGCCCCCGCCGTCGAAGCGCCAGCCATGGTAGGGGCACTGCAGGCAGCCGTCGTCGGCGACGCGGCCGAGCGACAGCGGCACGTTGCGGTGCGGGCAGCGGTCCAGCAGCGTGGCGGCCCGGCGCTCGGCGTCGCGGAAGAGCACGAGCGGCGTGCCCATGAGCGTGCGCGCGAGCGGCTTCTTGCGCAGCTCGCGCGAGGACGCCAGCACGAACCATTGATCGGGCAGGTGGACCGTGGAGTAGTGCCCGCGCGCGCGCAGCGGCGCGAGCAGCGCGGTGGATCGTTCGCTCGAAGCTTCCCGTGGCTCGGCGGGCGCATCGCCCGGCTCGTCTACCCTCGCCGTCATCGACGGTGATGGTACTCCAGGCTAGCGGCCGGGGCGGGCGCGGACCTTGACGCGGCCGGGTTCGGACTTGACCTTGACACGGGCGGGCTGGGCCTCCACCTGCACCCGGCCGTTGCCGTGGCCGTTCACGCGCGCGCGACCATGGCCACGATTCCAGCGCGGACCGACCCACACACGCTGCGAGCCGCGACGATCCCAGTAGCCCGCCACGTGGACGTAGCCCGGGCGGTCGGCCTCCCAGTAGCCGTCGTACCAGACCCACTGGCTGCCGCTCCACTGCCAGTTCCCGTCGATCCAGAGGTAGTTCGGACGCGTTTCGACGACCACGACGCGCGGGGGCGGCGGGTCGGAGTAGACGACGACACCACCGCGCATCTGGCCGCCAGCCGTGGCGACGCAGCCCGTGCCGAGGGCGAGCGCCGCGAGTACGAGGACCAACTTCATTTGATTGCGCATGCCCAGGAACAAGGCATGACGCGTGCCAGCCGGAAGTGTGCGAAATCGTGTCGCGGGATCCGAGCAAAACGGAGCATCGAGACAACCTGGCACGCCGGTTATCGGAGGGTCGGGGCACGCGCGCGGGGCCCTAGAAATCGAGGCGCACTCCGAAGCGCGCAGTCAGCGGCGCCAGACGTGCCGTGGGCTGCGCGAAGTTCAGGTTGCCGCGCGCGAGGCTCGAGGTCTCGCCGCCGCCCGGGCCCTGCCGCTTGAGGTGGCGCAGGTCGTTGCGATCACCACCGACGATGGGAGCGACGCGATCCAGCGTGTACTGCTCGTCGAGCTGGGTAGCCGCCTGGGTATCGAACAGGTTGTAGAGGTCGATGTAGACGCTCAGGCGCAGGTCGGTCCCGATCGTGCGCGCGTACTCGACGCGCAGGTCGGTCTGGGTGAGCAGCTCGGAGCGGCCCTGCGCTCCGCGCGGCAGCACGAAGGTCTCGCGTGGCCCATAGACGGCGTGGCGGCCGAGCACGTCGACGGGCGTGCCCGATTGTGAGCGCAGGCGCACACCTGTGGTCAGCGTGCCCTCGGCGCCCAGGTCGAACATGTAGGCACCGTCGAGCTTGAAGCTGTGCGGTCGGTCACCCGGCAGGCGACCGGCGCGGTTGGGCAGGAGCTCCTGCCGGTCGTACTGGCTCGAGACGTTGGGATCGAGCTGGCCGTTGTCCTCGGAGAAGAGCCCGGGGTAATTGCCCTCGAGGCGCGAGAACGTGTACGAGGCGAGCACGGTCATCCGGTCGGAGACGCGGCCGCCGACCTGAACGGCGAATGCCTGGTAGATGCGCCGCGGCGGGTCGAAGTCCTTCACCTTCTCGAACATGGCGACGCGCCGCTCGAGCTGCTCGCGCTTGGGATCGTTCATCGCGAGCGTCTGCGCGCTGGCCGCGAGCGCCGAGGTGTCGACGTCCTCACCGGGGTTGGCGATGAACTGGGTGAAGCCGTCGACCGAGACGTCCTCGATCACCCGGCCGACGCGGCGGTCCTGGAAGGACGCGCCGACCAGCAGGTCCCCGAGCCAGTACTCGCCGCCGAGCACGACCTCGTCCTGGTACTGCGGCGCCAGGCCGGGCGTCACCAGGATCACGCCGGGCGCGGTGCCGACGAGATCGTTGCCCGGATTGCCGACGATGAGCGACGGGAAGAGCTCGTCCCCAGGATCGGTGGAGAAAGGACCCGGGCATCCGGTGGGCATGGAGGGCAGTCGCGGCGTGTGCGCATCGTCGACGCCGACGGGCGCGTCACCGCACTGGGTCTCCCAGTTGAAGACGTTGTGGACCAGGAGGTCTTTCGAGAAACCGCGCCGGTTGACCCCGAGGGGCAAGCTCTCGATGTAGCGGCCCCAGTGCCCGTAGGCGCGGCCCTTGCCCGCGCCGGTGAAGTCCCACGACGCGCCCACGCGCGGCGCCAGGCCGCTCACCGAGAAGGCGTCCCTGCCCACCGGCTGCTCGGTGATCGGATCGATCCCGAGATCGACCCCGTCGGCGACGTGGAGCTGCTGCCGCTGCAAGCGCACCCCGGCGCGTATCTCGAGGCCGGGCATGGGCTGGTAGCGATCCTCGACGAAGCCGGCGAGCTCGAGCGTGCTGTTCTGGATGTCGGGATGGTCGACCGCGTGGCACGCGATCGGTCCGGTGGGACCGACACAGGTCTGGTCGCCGCCCAGCTCGACGGCCTGGAACACCTCCCAGGACCCGAGACCGTCCCAGCGGATGCCGTTCGGGGCCGCACCCCGATCCCGATGGCGCTCGTCGGCGACTTCGACGCCCGCCGACAGCTCGTGCTCACCGGCGAGCTCCGCGTGCTGCCTGACGACCACGCCCGCCTGCCGACGCTCCTCGCGCGTGTCCGCGAGGAACGCGGGCGCGTTCAGCGCGTAACCC
The DNA here is from genome assembly GCA_046595695.1 of Haliangiales bacterium. GTDB lineage: Bacteria > Myxococcota_A > Polyangia > Haliangiales > SHYZ01 > JBKJOI01. The sequence goes on from JBKJOI010000379.1 coordinate 3,554, forward strand.
GACACCGGGCAGTTGGTGATGGTCGGGAAGGCGTCGGCGATCATCGGATCCGCGTCGGTGCAGAAGCGCAGCACCCGCGGGCTCTCGGGCTCGTCGGGGTTGCGCCCGATGCTGCCCAGGTCAGTGAAGGAGACGTGCGTGGCCGGCGCGGACGCGAACGGCACGCCGTTGACGTCGGGGCGGAGCGGTCGCTCCTTCTCGCTCGCGTGGTGCCAGCCGAGCGTGGCCTCGAGGCGCGTGCCGGTGGCCGCGAAGCGCGATCGCCACTGCGCGGCGCCGTCGAGCACGAGCGTCGTCTCGTCGACCTGCGTGCCCATCGGCGTGCCCAGGACGCCGGCGCGGCGCGCGATCGTCGGCGAGCCCGACAGGGACACCATGGCCTGGTGGTCGGCCGTGGCAGCGAAGTCGACGCGCGCGGTGAACATGTAGGTCTGGGTGGCGCGCTGGAGGCTGCGCCGGTCGATCTCCTCGGCGATCGCGAAGCCGCGGCCGTCGACGTCGGCGAGGCCGTCGCTCTCGCAGGTCTGCGCGAGCTCGCAGCCGGGCGTCGCGCTGGTGCCGGGATCGCCGTCGGCGTCGCCGGCGCCGCCGGGCCCGTAGCTGAAGCCGTTCGCGCGCCGATCGACGTTGGTGCCGACGATGCGCGTCACGGTGTCGGCGCCCAGCATCGGCGCGAAGCCGACGTGGAACCAGAGGTGGTCCTCCACCAGCGGCCCGCCCAGCTCGAAGCCGAGGTCGAGCTGGTAGTCGAGGCTGGCGCGGCTGGCCAGCACCGCGCCCGCCGCGTAGGTGGCGTCGGCGGCGGCCTGCAGCGGCATGAGGTTCATGAACGCCGAGCCGCGCAGCTGGTTGGTGCCCGCACGCGTGGTGACGCGCACGAGGCCGCCCGTGCCGCCGGGCTGGCCGGCGCCCCACCCGCCGCTGACGATGTCGATCTGGTCGACGAATTCGAGAATCAGCGGCGAGCCCAACCCGCCCTGGAGCACGCCCGTCGTGTCGACGCCGTTCACGAGGTAGATGTTCTCGGGAGAGGTCGCCCCCGCGAAGGAGATCCCGACAGGATCGCGAAACGCGCCAGGTGCAGGACCGAGCACGCCCTCGTAGGTGCGCCCCACGTTCGGCACGTGCTGCCAGTACGTCGCGCCCAGGGTGACCTGCAGCTCGTAGCGGTCGCGCTCGTGCTCGCGAGCGGGCCCGCCGGCGGCGTTCGCGCCTGCCTCCGCCGTCGCGGCGTCCGCCGCGGCCGTCCCGTCGAAGACGATCGGGTCGTCCGCCCTGACCGGTGCGCCCGCGCATAAAAGTGCCGTCGCGACTCCCCAGCCGAGTCGCCTGCCGTCGATCCGCATGTTGCCTCCATTGCCCAGACCGCGGCGTTCCACCGCGGTATGCCCATCCCAAGAGACCGTCCGGGCCGCCCCAGCGTTGCCTGGAGCGCACCTTACCAGCTGCGGTAGGCTGCGCCCGTGACGACCTCGACCCCGGCGACCACCGCCGAGCGAAGCGCGCTCCTGTGGTGGCTGGCCGGTCTGACGACGCTCCTGCACGTCGCGACCGCGCAGCAGTACGGGTACTTCCGCGACGAGCTCTACTACCTGGCGTGCGGCGAGCACCTGGGCTTCGGGTACGTGGACCACCCGCCGCTCATCGGGGTCGTCGCCGCCGGGGTGCGCGCCACGCTGGGCGAGTCGCTGCTGGCGCTACGCCTCTTGCCCGCGCTCGCGGCCGGCGCAACCGTGTGGCTGACCGGCGCCCTCGCCGCCGAGCTGGGCGGACGGCGCTTCGCGCAGGCGCTGGCCGCGACGTGCGCGGCACTGGCGCCGGTGATCTTGGGACTCTGCTCGTACCTGTCCATGAACGCGTTCGATCTGCTGCTGTGGGCGAGCGCGTGGTGGCTGTTCGCGCGCCTGCTCGGGCGCGACGCGCGCCGCGATCCTGCCCACGCCCCGGGCCGCGACGCGACGCGATCGTGGCTGGCGCTCGGCGCGGTGCTCGGCGTGGGGCTCGAGAACAAGCTCAGCGTGCTGATGCTCGGCCTGGGCATCTTCGTGGGGCTGCTGGCCGCGCGGCGCTGGACGATCCTGCGCACGCGCGGGCCGTGGCTCGCCGCGGTCGTGGCCGTGCTGCTGTTCGTCCCCCACGTCGTGTGGCAGGTCCAGCACGGCTGGCCGACGCTCGAGTTCATGGCGAACGCGCGCGCGAACAAGATGGTCGCGCTCGCGCCGCTCGACTGGCTGCTCGAGCAGGTGCTGCAGATGAACCCGCTGGCGGCGCCGGTATGGCTGGCAGGGCTCGCGGTGCTCGTGCGCGCCCCCTGGGCGCGCGCGCACCGGCCGCTCGGGATGGCGTTCCTGACCGTGGCGGTGGTGCTGCTGGTCGGCAAGGGCAAGGGCTACTATTCGGCGCCGGCGTACCTGCCGCTGTTCGCCGCGGGCGGCGTCGCCTGGGAGCGCTGGACGCAGAGCTGGACGCACGCGCGCCGCCGCACCGCGGGACGCCTCGCGGCCTTCACGCTGGTCGTGGCCGGCGGCGTGCTCGCGGCGCCGCTGGCGCGGCCCATCCTGGGCGCAGGCGCCCTCGTGCGCTACCAGGCCGCGCTCGGCGAGGAGCCCTCCTCCTCCGGCGAGCGCCAGGAGATCGGCCGGCTGCCGCAGTTCTTCGCCGATCGCCACGGCTGGCCGGAGCTCGTCGCCACCGTCGGCAGCGTTCACCGCGCGCTACCCGAGGCCGAGCGCCGCGTCGCCTGCGTGTTCGCCGAGAACTACGGTCAGGCGGCCGCGGTCGACGTGCTAGGGCGGGCACACGGCTTGCCACGCGCGATCGCCGGGCACAACGCGTACTGGATGTGGGGGCCGGGCACCTGCACCGGCGAGGTCATGCTCGTGATCGGCGCCAGACGCGAGACGCTCGAGCGTGTGTTCGAGCGCGTCGAGCTGGCGGCCACGCACACCTGCGGGCTGTGCATGCCCTACGAGAACGACAAGCCGATCTGGGTGGCGCGGGGACCGCGCGCGCCGCTCACGGCGCTGTGGCCCGAGGTGAAGCACTACGACTGAGCGCGG
>JBKJOI010000610.1:0-13725 GCA_046595695.1 Haliangiales bacterium
CATCCAGAAGGGCCAGTTCCGCCTCGACCAGCAGGTCGTCATCGCGGAGAACGAGACGGTCACGCTGACCGCGACGCAGACCACGCTGCCCTCGGATCACGATCCGGCCAGCGGCAAGTGGCTGCCCAGGACCGCGATCGCGGTGGGCAGCTACGACGATGTGGAGACCATCTTCGGCAAGATCGGCGTCGGCATGGTCGATGGCACCGGCAACTGGATCGGCTCGGCCGCCAACGACAACATCGACCTGTACTCGAACGGAGGCTCGTCGGCGGAGGACGGCGAGTTCACCGCGCTGCTCGGCGACCTGGCCAGGATGAAACAGTACCACCTGATCGTGATGCCGTGCACGTCGTCGGGCGCGGCCAGCGACGCGCTGTTCAGCAACTCGACCATCCGCTCGAACATCATCGAGTACGTGCGCGCCGGCGGTAAGTGGTACGTCGCCGACTGGGCGTCGGAGTTCGAGGACGTGGTCTGGCCCGAGTTCATCGTCTTCGACGCCGAGCACGACACCGCCGCGGCCGGCTGCACCGGCGCCGGCTGCAACGACGGCGACGGCTTCCCTTACTACGACTCGAACCACTCGAAGGCCGTCGACGAGAAGCTGAACGCCTGGCTGGACGGCCAGACGGCGCCCGACGGCCTGGGCGCGTCCGCGGCCATCGACGCCGACCACTTCAAGACCGTCGACAACTACGATCACATCATCAGCCTGGGCAGCATCGTGGTCGGCATGGACAACGAGGGCCTGCCCATCACCGAGACGCCGCACCCGTTCATCCTGGGCGAGCACGACCCCGGCGACGGCCCGATCCACCCGCTCACCGTGACCTTCGAGCCGGTCGGCTGCGGCCGCGTGCTGTACACGACCTTCCACACCACGCCGAGCGCGCACCCGGGCCTGATCCCGCAGGAGCGCGTGCTGCTCTACCTCGTCGGCGAGATCGGCGTCTGCAAGGACGGCCCGATCATCGAGTAGGTCGTCCAGCAGGCGCCCGCTCCGCTCACGGCAAGAACGTCACCCCCACCGAGATCCCCACCGTCAGCGACTGCCCGAAGTAATACGATCGCGCCGGCGCGCCCGGCGGGTACGTGTACGTGTACTCCTGGGTCAGGTCGTCGACGAGCACACCGATCTCGGGGTGCAGCTCGAAGCGCCAGAAGCCGGAGCGCAGGCGCACGCCGAAGGTGAGCGCGGTGCTCAGCATGCCGAGCTCGTTCAGGCGATCGCTCGACACCAGGATGAGTCGCAGCGAGGTCTCGAGCGCGACGTTCGGCGACAGCGTGCCGGTGTAGATCACGCCCGGCTGGACCTGCAGGTGGTGTACGCCGTTGCCCTGGTCCGCGCCGAAGCCGAGGCCGATGGGCAGCACGACCGCGAGCTCGTCGGGCAGCAGGCTCACCTTGGTATCGACGTAGACCAGCGTGTTCTCGCCGTCGGTGGTGCCGTCCCAGCGCAGGTAGCTGAGCTTGGCGCCGGTCTCCAGCCGGGGCAGCAGCCCGATGCGGTAGATCGCCTCGAAGGCGACGCCGCTCGCGGCCTTGGGATCGCCGCCGAGCTGCTCGTAGCGGGCCACCGCGGCGGCGGCGGTGAACGCCTGATCGCCCGGGCGCAAGAGGCGCGCGGTCTGGTGGTTCGAGAAGCTGGTGTAGCCGGCGCAGCCGCCGGCGAGCGTGACCCAGGTGACCAGGAGGACGGCGCGCATGCTCAGAACTCGGGCAGGATCGACCAGTGCTCGAGCTGGCCGGGCTGGAAGTCGAACTCCGCGCGCACCGCGTTGCGCGCGCCGTCGGCGGCGTCGGCGGCGACGACCACCGCGTGCCCGGGCGCTACCGGGAAGCTGCGCATCTGGCCAGGCTCGACGGTGCCGGTGAACGTGCCGTTCACGAACACGAACTGGGTCGCGGCAAAGGCGACGTCGACCTCGAGCATCGCGCCTTCGCCACCGGTCGCGGTCGGCTCGCCGCGCTCGGCGCGCTTCCGTGGCCCGGAGCGGCGCGCGGCTGCGAGCGCGTCGAGATCGTAGGCGGCGGGCGCGGCGCTCTTCGCCGCGCGCAGCCCGTGCGGGATCACGACCAGCTGGCGACCGCGCACGCCGATCAGGTACGCGCCGCCGTGCGCGTGCCGGTAGTAGACGACCTGCGACGGCCGCAGCGAGCGGAAGCGGCTCGCGATGGCGCGCGCCAGCGGCGGGATATCGGCGGCGGGCACGCGGCCCACCAGCGCCAGCGCGATCGCGTCAGCGGGGACGTCGGCGGGGTGATCGAAGCCGCGCTGCCCGGGAACCTCGAACACGAACGTGCGCGCCTCGAGCGGACGGACGCAGCCGGCGCAGGTCGCGCCCGCGATCAGCACCAGGCTCCACAGCAGCGCGGCGGTCTTCAAGCCGGTTCAGGATACCCCGGCCGCGTCCTTCGCCGCCACCGACGTCGCGGGCGTCGCGGGCGCCGCCGGCGCTGTAGCGCGCGCCGGCAGGCGCGACAGCAGCGCGCCCAGGAAACCGAACAGCGACCACAGGACCAGCGGCAGGCACACGACGAACAGGCGGATGCGGCCGAGCATGGCGCTCTTGGACGCCTGGTCGTCCCAGCCGCCCGCCGAGAAGGCCATGAGGCCGTAGAGCAGCGGCAAGTAGAGCACGATCAGCCACGACAGCGGCCTGAGCGCCAGGCCGTCCTTGTCCCACACGCCCTGCGGACGCCGCCACGAGAGGTACGCCGCGGCGGGGAAGAGCACGAGCGGCAGCAGCATCCACACCGCGACGAAGAAGAGCCCCATGGCGCGGCGATCGACGCCCGAGGCGATGGTCGCGACCGGCACCGCGTCGGTCAGGTCGGCGCCCAGCCAGTCGCCGTAGAACGAGTAGTCGAAGGGCAGGCGCGGCGAGAGATCGCCGACCGGGATGAGCATGCCGGCGGTGAACACGACCGACGCCGCGACCAGCGTCCAGCGCGCCGGCGTGGACTGCGGCAGGAGCACGCGCGCGGCCATGCCGATGCCAGCGAGGATCGCGCCCAGCGTGGTGAGCGTGGCCGTGCTGGTCGGCGCCATGCCGTAGGAGCCGAGCTGGCCCAGGCAGAGCACCAGGCCGATGAGGCCGGCGGCACCCAGGAGGGACGCCCGCACCGGCGTGCTCAGCCCGGGCACGAACGCGACGACCAGGCCGAGCAGCCCGGCGACCAGGGGGAACAACAGCGCCAGCGCGTTGCCGCCCACCAGCAGGTCCCAGGAGTAGCGGTAGCTGCCCACGTAGCCCCAGTCGCCGTGCACGAACACGCGCTCGTAGTCGCGCACCGCCGGCAACACGAAGGCGACGAGTAGCATCATCCCGCCGATCACGCCCAGGCGCCTGAGCGCCGTGCCGTCGAGCAGGCCCTCGAGCCGGACGCCCGCGACCTGGCCCGCGCCCAGCATACCGGCGGCGTCGGCCGCGGCCTGCTGCGAGGGATCGTCGGTGCCGAGCGGCACGCTGCCAGGCGCCTTGCCGCCCGCGAACGCCTGCACGTCGGGATCGTAGAGGTCCGCGCCGCAGCTCTTGCAGAGGTTCCCGTCGCCGCGCCAGGGCGCGTCGCACACCGGGCAGACGAACTTTTGCGGCGCGGGCGTGCGCGAGGGCGGGCGTTCGGAAGGCTGGTGCGGGGTGCTCACGGTGGCGGCAGTATACGGCCGCGGCGGGGAGGACCTGCCGCGCGAGCAAGCGTCCACCGGTCCGCGTACGTGGCGTGGATCACGCGCGCGGCCGCCGCGGGCTAGCCTGCGGCCGACGCACCCCGGCCTTGCGGGAGCCTGCACCCAGCGCCTGCGCTGGCGGGTGTCTCGAGAAGGCGGCGGAGGCGCCCCATCGCGGCCGCGAGCGCCGGAGTATCAGCGAATGCCGCGAGCGCGCCCGCGAGGCGTCCGCTCACAAGCATGGCCTCGACGTCGGCAAGGCTCAGCTGCCCGGGCGTGGTTCCGAGCTCGCGGACCACGCCCTCCAGGATGGCGCCCGCATTCACCGGATGCACGATCGCGTGGAGCATCGCCTGGACTCCTTGGAACAGCCGGTTGCCGCGGACGACGGCGACCACGCCGGTGATGCGCTTGGCGTCGTGCCCGTGCCTACGTCGAGCGACCAGCTCCACCACCTTCACGAAGATGCGCGCGCGGTCGATCGGTCGCGCGAAGGCCGCGTCGAGCTCGTCCTGCAAGGCCAAAACTACGTCGTCGGGCGCGATGCCCACGACGATGGCAGGCCTTTTCTGCGCCCGCAAGAGGCGCAGCGCCCGTGAAGCGCTGGCGTGGGCCAAGTCGATGAGGGCCACGGTCGGAGGCGTCGAATCACTGGCCAGGTAGCGGGTCAGCGCGGCGGGCGACGAAGTCACGGTGACCACGAAGCCCCGACGGGCAAACAGCTCCTGGATGGCTTCCGCGTCGACGCCGTTGGCCACGACAAGAAGAACCGGACGCTCGGTACGCGCCACGGTCATCGCTGGCCTCGGCGAAGCCGAGCCGGCGGCGCGTCCGTGTCACCGAGCGTCGCGGCACCGCGGTCGGTGAGTCGATGTTCATCTGTCATGATTTATTAAGTATGGCGAGACACGGAAAAAACATCAATAACAATGTCGTTCCGCAAGTGCTCGACCGAGCGGTCTTCCTGCTAATAATCAAAAATATCAACTACGTAGTTGCATGGCTGGACTGGGGCTACGGGCTGCGCCCGCGGCAATTGCGGTTCGACATACCCATGCCGCCAGGCCGTCCTTCACGGCATCGCCGTGCGGCCCAGGCTTACTCCCAACCCCTGGCCAGTTGACCGGCTTACACGAGTGATCTCGCCGCCATGATCACCTCGGCCGAGGCCCGCGTCGGGGGCCCGTCGGTTTGGCCGCCGCGAGGCCAGGAGGCCGAAGCTGGACGTGGCGTGCTGAATCACCGTTCGTGACCCTCGCTCGCTCCGGCCTCGCGGCGGCGCGAGCGCGGCAGATCTTCCGCGCTTCCCTTCATTGCGGTCCTCGGCGAGGTCGTTACCCATGTGTCCAGGACTCACACGGTTATAGACGGGCGCTCGTGGAGGTTGAGGTCGAGTTGGCTGCACGTGGCGCCTTGAATCCCCGTGATGAGCTGGATGCTCAGTTCGCAATCCATGATCGGAAAGTCCGGGAAATCTTCGGCGCTGAGCGAGGACGTCCACTGTTGATGACAGGGACGATCCAGGTCGACCTTCCTGGTTTTCCAGACGCTGGAAGGTAGTGCGACGCGACGATCGCGGCGTCGACCACGTTGCTGCGCAGCTGCTAGCGGAGCTTGAGCAGGACGCTCTTGGTCTCCAGGTACTCGTGCAGGCCGGCGTGGCCCAGCTCGCGGCCGAGGCCGCTCTGCTTGAAGCCACCGTAGGGCATGGTCTCGCCCAGCCCGGCGACGCCGTGGTAGGCGTTCACCCAGACCGTGCCCGCGCGCAGCCCCTTGGCCACGCGCAGCGCGGCGCCGACGTCCCGGGTCCACACCGCGGCGGCCAGGCCGTAGATCGTGTCGTTGGCCAGGCGCAGCGCCTCGGCCTCGCCCTTGAAGGTGAGCACCGACAGCACCGGGCCGAAGATCTCCTCGCGCGCGATGCTCATGTCGGCGCTCACGCCGGCGAAGATGGTCGGCTGCACATAGAGACCGTTCGCGAGCGCGCCCTGGGTGGCGCGCTCGCCGCCGGCGAGCAGCTGCGCGCCCGCGGCGCGGCCGGCCTCGAGGTAGCCGAGCACCTTGGCGAGCTGCGGCGGGCTGACCACCGGGCCCATCGTGGTCGCGGCCTCGAGCGGATCACCGAGCTTCACCTTGTTCTGCGTGAGCGCGACCAGCTTGGCCAGGAACTCGTCCTTGATGCTCTCTTGCAGCAGCAGGCGCGAGCCCGCCTGGCACACCTGGCCGGCGTTCATGAAGATGCCGAAGAACGCGCCGGTAACCGCCGCGTCGAGCGAGGGCGCGTCGGCAAACACGACGTTGGGCGACTTGCCGCCCAGCTCGAGCGACACGCGCTTGAGCGTGCCGGCCGCGCTCTGCATGACCTTCTTGCCGGTCGCGGTCGAACCGGTGAAGGCGATCTTGTCGACGAGCGGGGACAGCGCGAGCGCCTGGCCGACCACCGCGCCGTTGTCGGTGTCGCTGGTGACCACGTTGACCACGCCGGGCGGCAGGCCGGCCTCGGCGAGCACGCGCGCCAGCTCGAGCGCGACGCCCGAGGTCAGGTGCGAGGGCTTGCTCACGATCGTGCAGCCGGCGGCCAGCGCGGGGCCCAGCTTCCAGGCTAGGAGCGAGAGCGGGAAGTTCCACGGCGTGATCACGCCGACCACGCCGACCGGCTCGCGCAGGGACAGGCCGAGCGAGTCGGGCGCCTGCTGGCTGTAGGCCTCGCCGTGCAGATCGAGCGCGAGCCCGGCGTAGTAGTCGAAGACGTCGGCGGCGCCGTTCACCTCGGCCTTGGCGGCCCCGATGGGCTTGCCCATCTCGCGCGCGATGAGCTCACCGAGCGCGACCTGCTGCGCGCGCAGCGCCTCGGCGGCCTTGCGCAGCACCTGCGCGCGCACGCGCACCGGCGCGGAAGGCCACTTGCCCTCGTCGAAGACGCGGCGCGCGCTCTCGATCGCGGCGTCGGCGTCGGCGACGTCGGCCTGCGCGTACTCGCCGACGATGCTGCCGTCGATCGGCGACTCGCGCTGGAAGGTCTTGCCCGCGCGAGCGTCCTGCCACTCGCCACCGACGAACAGTTGCCACTTCTTCATGCGCGCGAGCCTACCACCCCGCCGGCAGGCGCGTGGGCAGCGCCGCTAAAGGAGCTTCGCGGCGGCACGGCGGAAGGTGTCGGCGTCGTACCCGCCGCGCAGCACCTGGGCGGCGCGACCATCGCGCCCGATGAGGACCGTCCACGGCACCGCGGTGACCCGGTAGGCGCGCTGCAGATCGCCGTCGGCGATCACGACCGGCGCGCGCAGCCCGACCCGCTCCACCACGGCGCGCGCGCGCTGGAAGTTGCCGTTCGTGACCACGGTGACCAGCACGACCCCGCGGGCCTCCAGCTCGTCAGCAACCTTCTGGAGCTCGGGTAACTCCCGAACGCAGTGGCCTCAACCAGGGCTCCAGAAGTTGACGATCACGACCTTGCCGACGAGCGCCGCGACGTCGAGGCGCTCACCGCCGAGCGTGGGCCGCGCGAGCAGCTCGAGCGGCGTGTCGGTGTCGGGCATGGGCGCCTGGTCGCGGCGGCATGCGGCGAGCGCGAGCAGGGCCAGCAGGGCGACCGGCAGCAGGCGGGCGGCGCGGGGACCGTCAGACTGACGTGCGACGGTGCGGCTCTCGGCGCTGGACATCTTCGATGGTTCTAGCACACTCCGCCGCGCCGCCGCGTGGTAGGCCAGAACGTCAGAACGAACGGGACAACGGACGACGAACGATGAGTGACAAGGCCGAGCTCGACTATCTCACGGCGCAGGCGCGCGAGCACCTGGCGCGCCTGGTGCGGCACGGCGTGGCGCACGTGCCGCCCGCCGACCTGCTCGTGGAGCCGGTGGCGTCTCTGACGCCGGTGGTCGCGGGGGCGAGCCCCAGCCCGCGCGGCGGCGGCGGCGGAATCGACGGCCGTGACGGCAGCGAGCTGCTCGTGATCCGCGCGGACCTCGGCGATTGCACGCGCTGCAAGCTGCACCCGACCCGCAAGAACATCGTGTTCGGCGTGGGCAACCCGGCCGCCGACCTGGTCTTCGCCGGCGAGGCGCCCGGCTCGAACGAGGACGCGCGCGGCGAGCCGTTCGTGGGCGACGCGGGTCAGCTGCTCGACAAGATGATCCTCGCCATGGGCTGGGCCCGCGAGGACGTCTACATCGCAAATATCATCAAGTGCCGCCCGCCCGGGAACCGCAACCCCGAGCCCGACGAGATCGAGCAGTGCGAGCCGTTTCTCATCCGGCAGCTGGCCGCGCTCAAGCCGCGCGTGATCGTGGCGCTCGGCAAGTTCGCGGCGCAGTGCCTGCTGCAAAAGTACGACACGCCGATCGGCGCGCTGCGCGGCAGCTTCCACGAGTACCAGGGCATCCGCGTGATGCCGACGTACCACCCGGCGTACCTGTTGCGAACGCCGTCGGCGAAGCGCATGGTCTGGGCGGACCTGCAGCTGGTCATGGCCGAGCTCGAGCGGCTGGGTGTGAAGGCGCCGCGGGCGCACGCGGTCGCCGAGGGTTAGCGGCCGAACGTCACCGATTGTGGCGACCGCGCCGAGCGGCGCCTCGCGGCGGGGGACGTCCACGCCTGTCAGCGCTGACTTGACCTTGGCAGGAGCCATGCTCTAATCGCCGACCGAATGTGGTCCGGGGGCAGCCCGAGGGGTCGATCACGCACCGTGGTGCGCGCGCTGGCGATGGCCATGTGCGGCCTCGCGCTCGTCGTCTGCTACCCGGTCGCCGGAGCCGCGGAGCCGCCGGTGTCGTCGTCGTCGTCGTCGCGGCCGGTCCACAAGCCGGCACCCAAGGCCAAGTCAGCGCCCACGAAGAAGCGCGCCGGCCACAAGGGCAAGGCGCGCGCCTCGCTGCGCGTCAACATGCCGCACGGCTGGGCCTGGCCGCCGAACAGCGCCATGAAGCAGGCAGGTCAGCGCTGCCTGCGCGACCTCGATCGTCTGGGCGTCGCGTGGAAGGCGGGGCCGGCGACCGGCAAGATCGCGACGCCGGTGATCGTGGACGACATGACGTTCGGCGGCGTGAAGCTGGTCGCGCGCTACGGCAAGGGTCCGCACGTCATGGACTGTCACCTCGCGCGCGCGCTCGCGCGCTTCGTGGGACCCGCGCTGCGCAACATGAAGGTCACCGAGGTGCGCTTCGGGCAGCTGTTCAAGTACCGGCAGGTCGCGGGCAAGAAGGGCGTGCTGTCACGCCACGCGCTCGGCCTCGCCATGGACGTGTACGCGTTCGTGACCGCCGACGGCGAGACGCATGTTGTCGAGGGTGGGTATGTGGACGGCGACGAGGTCCTGCTCGAGATCGAGGAGCGCGTCACCGATACCGGGGCCTTCCGCATGCTGCTCACTCCCGGCAACGACCCGGCGCGTCACTACGACCACTACCATTTCGAGGCGCGCACGCCGGGCGACAAGGTCGTCACCAAGCCCGTGCGGGCCAGGTCGGACGACCTTCCGCTCGCCGAAGTCCTCGGATCCAGGCGATTCCAGCGCGTGCTGGCGCCGTCGCGGGCGCCCGTCGAGCTCGAAGGTCCGCCCGTCGAGACCGAGGGCCCTCCGTACCCTTGAACGCCGCGGCACCTCACGACAACAAAGGAAGCAGTGGACGATTTCAAGATTCAGTGGCTCGTGCTGTGGGTACTGGGAGCGGCGCTCTTCGTGGCGTTCGTGCTCTTCGCCTTCCCCGCGCTCGAAGCCGTCTGAGCGCCTTCGCTCCCGCGCGCCGGGTGATCGTCGCCCCGGCTACTCCAGGAACGCGAAGTAGCGCTCTTCGGGCTCCGCCAGCTGCATGGCGGTGTGGCAACGATCGCAGCTGGTCGGCGGCAGCGTGGGCCGGCGGCCGGTGGTGGTCATCTCGACCGCAACCTCCTGCTCGTGCGTGCACCGCGGGCACTCCATGGGCGCGAGGATCGAGCGCACCTTCAGGTTGCGCGTGAACTCGGGCAGCATGTTGAGCTGCGTGACGATCGCGGTCGAGCAGCGCTCGGCCTCGAGCTGACACGTTCGCTGCAGGCCGTCGAAGAAGTTGAGCAGCTCGCGCACGCCGAACGAGTTGATGCGCCTCACGCCCGCGAGATCGAGCACGACGCGCCCGTTCAGCTTGGTCAGCTCACCGAAGCTGACCGCCTCTGTGATCTCGCCGTACATGAGCACCACCGTTCGATCGGCGCCGCGCGACGTGATCTTCCAGTTCAGCATCAGCCTCTCGTCCCCTCAGCCGAGCACGACGGTGCTCATTCTACATCGCGCGCCTCGTGCTTGACAGCGAAGGTGCCGCTCTTTAGCATCGGCAACCTCTGCGCCCCGGACCGTTGTCTGTGGCCATGAGGGGGCCAGGAAGCGATGACGAAGCAGGAACTGATCGAGCGGATCTACCGAACCAAGGGTCTGCCACCGGAGCTCACCAAGAAGACAGTGGCCAGGATCGTGGAAGCGGCGTTCGCGGAGATCGGTGACTACTTCGTCAAGTCGAAGGTCACGCGCGCGAGCTCACCCAAGTTCACCTACCCAGGCTTCGGCACGTTCACCAAGCGCAAGCGCGGTGAGCGCAAGGGTCGCAACCCGCAGACCGGCGAGCAGATCGCGATCCCGGCGTCCACGACGGTCGCGTTCTCGCCAGGAATCGACCTCAAGGCGCTGCTGAACCGCAAGTGAGCGCGGCTGCGAAGCAGACGCCCGGCGCGAAGCGACGGCCGGCGCGAAGCGACGGAGCGGGACGCGCGCCGAGCGCGACGGTAGTGCGGCGGTAGGCAAGGGCGCGCGTGCCGGGGCCTTCGACGATGCCTGGGAACGCTGCCGAGCTGGAGCTGCGAACGATCGAGGCGCGCATCGCCGCGGCGATGTGCGCGGCGGAGCTGGCGGCGTGGCGCGCCGACGTGGAGGGCGCGCGTGCCTCGGACGACGGCGCGCGGGCGGCGCTGTTGGCGATCGCGGAGGACACGGAGATCCGCGCGCGCCTCGCGGCGTACGCAGCGGACACCGGTGCAGCAGCCGACGCTTCGCGCATCGACGCTTCGCGCATCGACGCGTACGGCGCGCGCCGCGCGGCGCTGCTCGCGGCGCGTCTCGAGCGCGTGTCACTCGGCGCGCTCGGCGCGCGCGAGGCGTCACTCGCGCGGCGCGGGCTACCCGTGGGCCCGCAGGCGGCGGCGCGCGCGGCCGCGTGGCTCGAGTGCCTGCGCGGCGATCGTGCCCGAGCGCGCCGCGAGGCCGCCTGGCACGCGCGCGTCGCCGCCGGGCCCGACGCGACCGCGCTGGCCGCGTGCTTCGCGGCGCGGCGGCGCGCGCCCGACTACGGCGCGCGCGCACTGGCCGCGCACGAACTCGACCGCGCGCAGGTCGAACGGCTCGCCGCCGACGAGGCCGCGCGCACCGAGGCGACGTGGCGTGCGGCGTCGGCGGCGCGCGCGGCCGCGCTCGGCGTCGCGCGGCTCGCGCCCTGGGATCTGTTCGCCTGGCCGGGCGCGGCCACGACGCGCGACGAGCTCCGCGCGGCGCTCGCGCGCACGGGCGCGCGCGCCGCGCTCGAGCGCGACCTCGTGCAGCTCGGCTTCGCGTCGGCGGGGCGCACGCGCGTGGACGAGCCGCTCGGCGGCGCCGAGGTCGGCGCGACCACGTACTTCGTCGAGCCGCCGCACGACGTACGCGTCGTCGCCGCTGACGCGGGCGGCGAGCTCGGCGGCTGGCAGCGGCTGGCGCACGAGCTCGGGCACGCGCTCTACGCGCGCGGCCACGACGCGACGCTGCCGTGGAGCCTGCGCGACGCGCCCGCGCCGTGGCTGCACGAGGCCGTCGCGCAGGCGTTCGCGCTGCGCCCGGCGCGCGCGGCCTGGATGGTCTCGTGCGCGCGGCTGTCCACCGCGCAGGCGGAGGAGCTGGCCGCGCACGCCGCGTTCGAGCGCCTGCTCGAGGCGCGCCTGCGGCTGGTGCACGTCGGCTTCGAGCGCGATCTGCACGATCCGGCGACGTCCGCGGCGTCGGCCGGCGAGCTCTCGGCACGCTGGTGGGCCGGGATGGAGCGCCTGGTCGGCGTGAGCCACCCGGCGCACCCGCCGTCGTGGGCGCGGGTCGCACACTTCACGACGCGGCCGGGCAGCGCGGCGGCCTACCTGGCCGCGGACGTCGCGGCGGCGCAACTCGAGCCGGCGATCGAGGCGGCGGGCCCGCGCGCCGCGTCCTGGCTGGACGAGCGGCTCTTCCGTCCGGGCGCCACGCGTGCGGCATCGGTCACACTCCGGGCATTGCTCGACGCGCCCGCGGGCGCGCGTCCCGATGCGTCCTGAATATCCGCCCGATCGTCTCCGTCCCTGACTTTGTCGGCGCCCGTACGGCGCAAGGAGTCAGAGATGACGAGTCGCGCACGGCGGGTGGGCCTGGTGATCGTGGGCCTGCTGGGGCTCGGGGTGGTGGCCGGGACGACGCCCGCGCAGGCGCGCCGAACCCGGCGAGCGCCGCCGCCGGCCGTGCAGCCGCAGGCGCCTCTGCCGCGCGGGGCCGCCGCGTCCGCTGACGAGCGCTTCGACGATCGCGTGCGCGTGCCGCGCGTGCCGCGCGTGCTCACCTCGCGCGATGCCTCGGCGCGCGTGGTCGTGTACCTGGAGCAGGGCGGAGCATCGCTCACCGCGGGCGCCGACGCGGCCGCGCGCGCGCGCTCGAGCGTGCTGATTGGCCGCGGCCTCGACGAGGCGCGTGTCCCCGGCTGGTCGCGCTCGGACGCCGACTGGCAGCGCACGGTCGCGTGCGTGCAGCGCGGCTTCGCGGCCTGGCAGGTCGACGTCGTCGACGAGCGCCCCGCCAGCGGCGAGTTCATCATGGCGGTGGTCGGAGGCGAGTCGCGCGCGCTCGGCTACGGCCGCGACGTTGCCGGGGTCGCGCCCTACAGCGGAGCGGTGATCCACGGCGCGGTCGCGTTCGTCTTCGAGCAGACGATCCACGGCGGCGCCGACGCGGTCTGCGAGGTCGCGGTGCACGAGATCGGGCACACGCTCGGCCTCGACCACGAGTACCTCTGCGAGGATCCGATGAGCTACCTGCACGGCTGCGGAGCGAAGCGCTTCCAGGACGCCGAGGTCGCCTGCGGCGAGTGGGCGCCGCGCGAGTGCGCCGACGGCGCAGCGATGCAGAACAGCGTGCGGCACCTGGGCGCCGTCCTGGGCGTGGCGGCGGAGGACGACGCGCCTGCCGCGCCGGATGACGCGCCCGCTCCGGACGACACGTCCGCCCCGGACGTTTCGGACGACACGCCCGCTCCGGACGCCCGCGCCCCCGACGCCCTCGTCGACCCCGACGGCCCATCACTCACGCTGCTCACGCCCGACCCGGCGCCCGAGCTCGTCGACGGCGAGTACCTCGTGATCGCCGTACAGGCCTCCGATGCCTCCGGCGTCGCGCGCATCGAGCTCGGCTGGGGCCACACCGGCCAGGTCTTCACCTGCGACGACCTGCCCGAGGGCGTGCCCATCTGGTGCGTCCAGGAAGACGACGTCTACGTCTTCGCGCTGCGCGTGGGCCGGGGCCGCGGCGCACGCACCTTTGCGGTCCGCGCCACCGACGCGCACGGCAACGTCACCACCACCGACGAGCTCACGGTGCGGTTCGACTGAGCGCGCCGACCGGCAGCAGCCCGTCGCACACGACGACCCGGTCGCGGCCGGCGCGCTTGGCCGCGAGCAGCGCGCGATCGGCGGCGCCGAGCAGGCCCTCGCCCTCGCGCGCGTGGTCGGGCAGCACCGCGACCCCGATGCTGACCGTGATCCGGAGCTCGCCGAAGCTCAGCTTGCTGACCGCGACGCGTAGCTTCTCGGCCACCGCCGCCGCGTCGGCCGCGGTGGTCTCGGGCAGCAGCACGACGAACTCCTCGCCGCCGTACCGGGCCACGATGTCGCCCCGTCGTCCCGTTCCTTTCAGGATCAGGGCCACCTGCTGCAGCGCGGTGTTTCCTTCCTGGTGCCCGTTCGTGTCGTTGTAGTTCTTGAAGTGGTCGATGTCGAAGATGATCAGCGCCAATGAGTCGCCCGTGGCGTGAGCGCGC
>JBKJOI010000721.1:0-5721 GCA_046595695.1 Haliangiales bacterium
ATGGCCGACGTGCGCTGGCTCGCCGACGACGCCCGCCAGGGCCTCGGCGTCGGCACCGCCGGGCTCGACGCGGCCGCCGACTGGCTGGCGCAGAAGCTCAGCGAGGCCGGCGTCGGCTCGCCCGAATCGGGCTACCGCCAGGCCTTCGAGGTCACCGTCGGGGTCAGCAAGGCCGAGGCCACGCGCGTCGAGCTGGACGGCAAGCCGCTCGCCGCCGGCGACTACACGCCGCTCGGCTTCTCGGTGAGCGGCGAGGCCGAGGGCGACGTGGTCGCCGCCGGCTACGGGGTGACCGCGCCAGAGCAGGGCTGGGACGACTACACGAAGCTCAACGTGAAGGGCAAGATCGTGGTCGTGCGCCGCTTCGCGCCCGAGGGCGAGAAGTTCAAGGAGGACAAGCTGGCGCGCCGCTACGGCGACCTGCGCTACAAGGCCTGGAACGCGCGCGAGCACGGCGCGCGCGCGCTCGTGATCATCGACATGGGCGAGGGCGCGGCGCAGAAGGGCGCCAGGGCCGAGCCGGGCGCCGAGGCGCCGCTGCCCCGGCTATCGGTCGACGTCCAGGGCGACGCGGGCATCCCGGTGGTCGCGATCACTCGCGCCGTGGGCGCGCCGCTCTTCGAGGGCAAGAAGCACAAGCTGCGCCTGAAGATCGCGCTCGAGCACGAGAAGAAGCCGGCCTACAACATCATCGGCCGCATCGAGGCGCCCGCCGCGGGCAAGCTGCCCGGCGTGGTCGTGATCGGCGCGCACTACGATCACCTGGGCATGGGCGGCGCGGCCTCGCTGGCGCCGGGCGTGAACGAGCCGCACAACGGCGCCGACGACAACGCCTCGGGCACCGCGGCGCTGCTCGAGGTCGGCCGCGAGCTGGTCGCGCGCCGGGCCGAGCTCAAGCGCGACGTCTGGCTGGTCGCCTTCTCCGCCGAGGAGATGGGCGTGCTCGGCTCGTCGGCGTTCACGCGCAACCTGCCCAAGGGGCTGGTGCTCGGCGACATCGTCGCCATGCTCAACATGGACATGGTCGGCCGGCTGCGGGGCAACCGGCTGTCGGTGCTGGGCGGCGAGTCGGCCTCGGAGTGGCAGGAGCTGGTCGGGCCCGCGTGCACCGCGCGCAAGATCGGCTGCACCGTGAACGGCTCGGGCTACGGCCCGTCGGATCACACGCCCTTCTACGCCGCGGGCGTGCCGGTCCTGCACTTCTTCACCGGCGCGCATGGCGACTACCACAAGCCCTCCGACGACACCGCGCTGGTGAACGCCGCGGGCGCCGCGCGCGTGGCGCTCCTGGTCGCCGACGTCGCGCTCGCGGTCGCCGGCCGGCCCGGCAAGCTCACCCTCAAGGCGCTGCCGCCGCCGCTGCCGGGCGGCGACTCGCGCAGCTTCGGCGCCTCGCTGGGCACCGTGCCCGACTACGCCGGGCCGCCCGCGGGCAAGCCGGGCGTGCTGCTCGCGGGCGTGCGCCCGGGCAGCGCGGCCGACAAGGCGGGCCTCCTGCGCGGCGACGTGCTGGTCGCGATCGGCAGCCACGAGATCCGCAACATCGAGGACTTCATGTTCGTGCTGAACAAGAGCAAGCCGGGCGAGAAGACCAAGGTCACGGTCGAGCGCTCGGGCAAGACGGTCGTGCTCGAGGTGACGTTCGGCCAGAGCCAGCGCAGATGACCAAGTGGCCCACGGATCGCGTGAGCGTCGAGAAGGTCTGCGAGGTCGAGGCCACGCGCGGCAGCGGGCCGGGCGGGCAGCACCGCAACAAGGTCGAGACCGGCGTGCGCATCACGCACCCGAGCGGCGTCGTCGCGCTGGCGACGCGCCACCGCTCGCGCCTGCAGAACATCGAGGACGCCTACGAGCGCATCATCGCGAAGCTCGAGGCGCTGAACTTCGTGCCCAAGCCGCGCAAGCCCACCAAGCCCAGCAAGGGCGCCAAGCGGCGGCGCCTGGACGACAAGCGCAAGGACTCGGAGAAGAAGCAGTCGCGCCGGAACCCGGGAGACTGACATGGCCGAGGCGAGAACCACGCCCGCCGACGTGATCGCGGCCGCTGCCGACGCCGGGCGCGCCGCCGCGCCGGTGGCGCTGGTCACGGTCGTCGACGTCAGCGGCTCGACGCCGCGGCACGCGGGCGCGCGCATGCTGGTGCGCGAGGACGGCGAGATCGTCGGCACCATCGGCGGCGGCAAGATCGAGCTCGAGGCGATCGCGGCGGCGCGCCTGGTCGCGAGCGGCGCGCAGCCGGCGGCGCGCTTCTCGCGCCACCTGGTGCAGGACCTGGCCATGTGCTGCGGCGGCCGCATGGAGGCCTGGATCGAGCCGCTCGCGGGCGGGCGCTGGAAGGCGCTCGACGAGGCGACGCGGCGCCGGCGCGCGCGCCGCGCCTGCGTGCTGGTCACGTCCATGGGCGGGCCCGGCGGCGGCGGCATGGACGTGCTCGCCGAGGATGCCTCGCTGACCACGCGGCGGCCGCGCCTGGCCGGCGATCGCTTCTACGATCCGCTGCGGCCGAGCGAGCGTGTCGTGCTGTTCGGCGGCGGCCACGTCGCGCGCGCGCTCGCGCCCTTGTGCGCCGCGATCGGCTTCGAGGTCGTGCTCTGCGACGAGGAGGAGGCCTTCGCGTCGACGGAGCGCTTCCCCGACGCGCGCGCGCTGGTGCACTCCTTCGACGCGGCCGAGATCACCCGCGAGCTGGGCGCGTTCGGCGCGGACGATCACTTGATCGTGCTCACGCGCGACCACGCCATCGATCAACAGATCCTGGAGCAGTGGATCGGCAACGACGCGATCGGCTACCTGGGCATGATCGGCAGCCGCGGCAAGGTCGGCCGCTTCCGCAAGCGGCTCGAGCAGAAGGGCCTCTTCGACGCGGTGCGCTGGTCGCGCCTGCACGCGCCGGTCGGCCTTGCCATCGGCGCCGAGACGCCCGAGGAGATCGCGGTCGCCATCGTCGCCGAGCTGATCGCGTTCCGGCGGCGCGTGGTCCCGGCCCCGGCGCCGGCATGACGCGCGACCCCGGCATGACGCGCGGCCCCGGGCAGGTGGTCGCCATCGTGCTCGCCGCCGGGCGGGGCGAGCGGCTGGGCGGGCGCGTCAAGGCGGCGCTCGTGCTGCCCGACGGGCAGACCTTCGTCGCGGCGATCATCGCGGCGGCGCGCGCCGGCGGGGTCGGGCCGGTGATCGTCGTGGCCGCCGCGCCGCACGAGGCGGCCACGCGCGCCGCGGCGCTGGCGGCGGGCGCGGACCTCGTGGTCGTGAACCCCGCGCCCGAGCGCGGCATGGCCTCGTCGTTCGCGTGCGGGCTCGACGCCTTGCCGGCGGGCGCGCGCGCCGCGCTGGCGTGGCCGGTGGATCAGCCGCTGGTGCGCGCCGAGACGGTCGCCGCAGTGGTCGCGGCGGTCACCGAGGACACGATCGTTGTCCCCACGCACGACGGGCGCGGCGGGCATCCGGCCGCGTTCGGGGCCGGCTGCTTCGCCGCCTGCCGCGCCGCCGCCGACGCCCCGGACGGCCTGCGCTCGGTGGTGCGCGCGGAGCCCGCGCGCGTGACCCGGCTCGCGGTCCTCGACGCCGGGGTCGCGACCGACGTTGACACCCCCGCCGACTGGGCCAAGATCGCGGGTGTGGACCCGCACCTGCGCCGGTCGACCTGAGCATGCTCGACCGCCGCCTTCCCAGCCTCGTCACGCTCGTCGTATGGATCGGCGGCGGCGCGCTCGCCGCGTGCACGCTCGCCGCGTGCACGCCCAAGCGCGCGCCCGTCGTGCCCAACGTGCCGGTCGACGACGGCGAGGACAGCGGCATGGACCGCACCGCCCTGGCGCGCGATCTCGAGGTCACCATCCGCGAGGCCTACGCCGCGCTCTCCGACGGCTACGAGGAGCGCTACCTGGACGGCCTGGCGCGCGACCGGCGCCTCGTGCTCATCGACGTCGGTCCCGAGGACGTGCTGGTCGGCTTCGACGTCAAGGCCTGCCGCATCTGCCAGCAGTTCGACGATCGCCGCGTCGAGCTGCGCTCCAAGCGGCTCGAGGTGCACATCACCGCTGACGGCACCTCGGGCTGGAGCTTCGACGAGCTCTCCTACCGGGTCGTGCACGAGGGCCGGCGCGTGATCATTCCCATGCGCTCGACCGGCGTCTACGAGCGCAGAAACGGCCGCTGGCTGGTGGTCCAGCAGCACGTCTCCTACGGCGTCCCCGATGCCGAGCTCGGCGCTTACGCGGCCGCCGGCCGCGGCGGCCGCCCGTTGCCGCTCGAGAGCTGGACCGCGCCTGGCGAGCCCGCCGCGCAGGCGCGCGCCGTGCTCGAGACCGCCGCGGGCGGCGGCGACGCCGCGCTCGCCACCGGCGACGCGACGCTGGTCCTGGGCAGCGATCCCGACGCCGAGTGGCGCGGCCCCGCCGCCGCCGCGCACGGCTCGCTGCGCAGCCAGTACGGCGACGACAAGAAGTTCGAGATCCGCGATCTACGCGTCAAGACCTCGGCCACCGGTCAGCTCGCCTGGGCCGCCGCCAACGTGATCGTCGCGAGTCAGTACGAGGGTAAGCCGGTGTCGCTGCCGCTGCGCATCACCTGGGTGCTCGAGCACAAGGACGGCGTCTGGCGGGTCGTCCAGCTGCACACGTCGGTGCCGGTGCCCGCCGAGGAGCTGTCCCTGCGGGTGTTCGGGACCAGCATCACGTAGGCGAGAGCCAGCGAACGGTACCCTCGACATCCAGCAGGTAGCGCTCGATGACCTCCAGGGCGAAGGGCTCGGGTAGGCAGTCCTGGAACTTCGACAGGCGGTAGCCCGGGAGGCGGGCGAGCACGGCACGGCGCGTTTCTGGCGTGTCCAGGGTCGCCTTGATGGCGCGATGTTCGAGTTTCACAGGGGCTCAATCGTCCGCGTCCTCGGGGTCGGCGTGGGCGGCGCGCTCGAGGTTTGCACGCTCATCGTCGACGAGGTCTCCGACCGGCAGCAAGCGATGGCGCTCGAACACCGTCAGGATCTCCACCTGCTCGGCGCGGGTGCGGTAGACGAGCCGGTAGCGTCCGGCCTCCACGAGCTCGCGCAGCGCGGCGCGCGGGCGTTCCGGGAGACGGCGCCCGCGCTCGGGAAACTGCGCGAGCGACTCTCCGCGCGCCACGATGGCTTCGAGTACCTGGTCGGCCACTTCCTCGCCGGCCTGATCGCGCAAGTAGGACCGGATGTCCTCGAGCCGGAGGACCGCTGGCTCGGTCCAGACCACCTTCATCGCCGACGCAGCCCGAGCCGCTGGCGCACCTCGTCGCTCGAGACGACCTGGCCGGCGTCGGCGGCGGCAACTCCCTCGTCGATGGCCCTCAAGAACTCCTCACGGTCGACGAGCCTGTCGTACTCGGCGGGGGACAGGATCACGCCGGCAGCCTTGCCATTTACTGTGATGACCACCGGCCCGGAGCTGGCCGCAGCGCGCAGGTACTTGCTCGGCGAAGCCTTGAACTCGTTCACGGGAACCAAGGCATCGGACATGCGCACGTGTTTCAGGGTGACCTGAATTGTTTCCGAGTTCAGGTCTCAATCAAGGTCGGAAAAGTGGTTGCCCTCGGGCGGCCATGGTGCGCTTCGAGTCGAAACATGAGGGCCGCGAGGCGCGGGCCGTCGGCTTCCCCCGGCCTGGACGTCTCCGATGTCAGAGCCGCGCCGTAGGCTCCTCGCCCTCATGCCGCAGCCGGTGCGAACATCGTCGTTCCGTGACCTCGAAG
>JBKJOI010000747.1:0-12358 GCA_046595695.1 Haliangiales bacterium
CGACGATGCCGCCGGAGAGCGCGGCGCTCCGCCACAGCTCGGCGGGCTTCGTGCCACCCGGCCCGCCGCCCAGGCCGTGGACGGTCAGCCGGTCGCCGCCGCCGGGCGCGCGGTGCGCCGACGCGGCCAGCTCGGGCACACCGTCACCGTCGAGGTCCGCGAGCGCGAACGCGGCGCCCACGCCGGTGAGCTGCACGGCATCGGCGTCGAACAGATCGCGCATGGTCCACGCGCCGTCCGGCGCGGTCCACGCGATCCAGTCGCCCCGGCCGTCCGCCTTCGCGGCGCACGCGACGCCGGCGACATGCTCCGGCAGCACGCGGATGGGCGTCGCCTTGGGTCCGAGCTCGAGCCACCAGCTGTCGCCGTCCCACACGTTCAGACCCGCGGCGAGCGCGAGGGTCGCGACCACCACGGGCGGCAGCGTCGACGACGGTGGCGCGGTCACCAGCGCGCACATCGGGAAGCCGCGCCAGGCGCCGCCTTCGACCAGCGCGCCGCCCTTCCAGGAAAGGCGTACGCCCTCGGCGTGCTCGCTCGAGCGCGCCACCAGCTCGGGCGTGCCGTCGCCATCGAGATCGGCAGCGAGCAGCGCGCCGACCGGATCACGCGGCCGCGGCACCGGCGCGTCGCCGGGCAAAGCGACCCGCTGCCGGGCCACCAGCGCCGACTTGCGCACCTCGAGCAGCACGACCTCGTCGCTGCTCAGCGCGACGAGCTCGGCCCGGCCGTCACCGTCGAGATCCACGGCCGCGAGCGCGAGCACCGGCGCGCCCAGGTCGAGCTCGAGCCGGCGCGGCTTCGCGAACGTGCGCGGCCCGGGCGGCGCGACGCCGAGCGCACGACGCAGCTCGGCGTCGAGCGGGCGCGCCGCGGCGAACGACCGGATCCACGTCGAGGTCGGCCGGGCCAGCAGATCGCGCCAGGCGATGCGCACGCGGCGCACGCGCACGTCGACGACGACCTGCGCGGTCTTGGCGTCCACGCGCAGCTCGGCGTCGATCCAGAGGTCGTGGCCGGCCTGGCGCACCGCCGCGGCGTCAGCGCCGGGCCGCGCGACGACGTTGCCCGCGCCGGCGCCCGTGGACGACGACTTCCACGCCGCGAGCACCCGCGCGACGATGCGCGCCTCCACGGCACGCGCCGCACCCGCCGCGCGCGTACCCGTGCCCGTGCCGGCCGGGACACCCGCACCGACGCGCACGCTGACCGCCACGCTCGCCGGCGACCCGGACGCGGTCATCTCGACGATGGCCTGCGCCGCCCGGTGGCCTGCGTCGTCACCGAGCGCATCGACCGACGCCGTTCCCGCCGCCGCGACCTCCGCGCTCGCCAGCAGCAGCGCCAGCAGAGTCAGCAACGCCAGCAGCGCCGCGCGCCGCCCCTGCCCCATCGTCACGGCTCGATGGGATCGGACGCGCCGACCGCGGCCTCGTTCCCGTCCGCATCGCCCTTCGGCGCGCGGGTGTCCTTCGGCTCGGGATCCGCCTCGTCCATCTGGTCGAGCACGAACGTGTTCGGATCCGCCTCACCGGTGGCCGGCGCGACCTCGGTCGGCACCGTGCCCTGGATGAACACCTCCTCGATCGTCTGCGCGTCCGCCTCGCCCGGCGCCGCCAGCTTGCCGGTCCGGCGATCGATGCGCGCGACCACCACGCCGGGCGGCTGCTTGAAGGTCTTGGCGCCGCGACCCTTGAACGCGGTGCGCATGAGCTCGATCCACACCGGCAGCGCCGCCTTGCCGCCGGTCTCGCCGCGGCCGATCGAGCGCATGTCGTCGTAGCCGAGCCACACCCCGGCCACGAGATCCGGCGTGAAGCCGACGAACCACACGTCGCGCCCGCCGTTCGACGTGCCAGTCTTCCCGGCGATGCGCCGCTTGAGCTTCTTCGCCGCGGTCGCCGTGCCCTCCTCGATCACCGACTCCATCATCGACGCGACCACGTACGCGGTCTCTGGCTTGAGCGCCTGCGTGCGTCCCGGAGGCGCCAGCACCTCGTCGCCGATCTGGGTGATCAGCACCGGCTCGGCGAAGACGCCGCCGGCCGCGAAGGTCGCGATGCCGTTCACGTGCTCGAGCGGCGTGACCACGCCCGAACCGAGCGCGAGCGACAGCTCGGCGGGTAGCTCGCCCTTGATGCCCATCGCGTGCGCGAGCCCGATGACCGCTGCCGGCCCGACGTCGGCGAGCACGCGGATGGCGACCGTGTTGATCGACAGCGCGAGCGCCGTCCGCAGCCGCACCGGCCCACGGAACGCCCCCGCCTCGTAGTTCTTCGGCTTCCAGAGGTCGTAGACCTCGGGCGCGTCGTTCACGACCGTGGCCGCGGTGTACTTGCCCGAGTCGATCGCCGCCGCGAACACGTACGGCTTGAACGACGAGCCCGGCTGCCGCTGCGCGCGCGTGGCGCGGTTGAAGCCACCGGCCTGGAAGCCGTAGCCTCCCACCAGCGCCAGCACGTGGCGCGTGCTCGGATCGATCATGACGATCGCGCCCTGCGGCCCGGCGTCGAGCAAGAGCGCCTTCTTGGCGTCCTTGGTCTTGGGCGCGCCCAGATCGCTGGACAGCCGCACGTGCACCAGGTCGTAGGTGGCGAAGCGCGCGCTCGGCTTCTTCTTGTCGGTGTTGTAGCGCTTGTCGGTGGGGCCGTCGTGGAGCATGACCGCGCCCTTCCAGCCGCCCAGGTCGACCAGGAGCTCGCCGGTCGCGTCGTCGACCGAGATGACCACCGCGTCGTACGACTCGCTGCTCTTGGGCCCGTTCGCGGGCAGCTCCTTCTTGAGCTGCTTCAGCTTCTTGTCGGCCTTCTCGGGGGTGAGCCGCGTGATCGGCCCGCGGTAGCCGTGGCGGCCGTCGACCGCCTCGAGGCCGTCCTCGAGCGCCTGGCGCGCCGCGATCTGCAGCTCGGCGTTGATCGTGGTGCGCACGGTGATGCCGAGCCGCGCCAGCTCGTCGGCGCCGTGGCGTTTGGTCAGCTCCGCCTTCACATGGTCCACGATCTCGGGCGCGATGCCCAGGGCCGCCTCGGCGCTCTTCACCAGCGGGATGGGCGCGTCGATCCACTTCTGCGCCTCGGCCAGGCTGATGTGCTTGTTCTCGGCCATCTGCCGCAGCACGTAGGTCTGCCGGTCCTTGGCCGCGTCGGGGTGCTTGATGGGCGACAGCCGCTCGGGCGACTGCACGATGCCGGCGAGCACCGCCGACTCGGGGATGCCCAGCTCCGCGGCGCTCTTGCCGAAGTAGAAGCGCGCCGCCTCCTCGATGCCGTAGCGGCCGTGGCCGAAGTAGATCTGGTTCAGGTACAGGGTCAGGATCTCGTCCTTGGTCAGCGCGCTCTCCAGGCGGCGCGACAGGATGATCTCCTGCACCTTGCGGCGCATGGTCCGCTCGGGCGTGAGCAGCAGCGTCTTGACCACCTGCTGCGTGATCGTCGACGCGCCCTGGCGGGTCTCGCCGTGGCGAACGTTCACCCACAGCGCGCGCAGCATGCCGGCGAAGTCGAGGCCGGAGTGCTGGAAGAAGCCCTCGTCCTCCGAGTCGACCATGGCGTTCACCATGGTCGGCGAGATGCGGTCGAGCGGCACAAAGGTGCGGCGCTCGTCGAAGATCTCGCCGATGAGCTTGCCGTCGGCGGAGTAGATGCGTGTGACCTGCTTGGGCTTGTAGTCGGCGAAGGCGGCGATCTTGGGCAGCCGCGGATCGGAGCCGTAGACCCAGAACATGCCGGCGAGCGCCGCGGCGCTCAGCGCGCCGATGCCGAGCGTCGCGACGATGCCCCACTTGAGGAGCCCGAGCACGATGCGCGTGCGCCGCGACCGACCCGCCCCGCGGCCCGACTCGGGCCGCAGCCGACCCGACCCCGACTTGCCTCTCGAATCCTTCTTGCTACCCATGCACGCGTACCGGGGTGCAATCCCCGTTCCTGTTGAAACAATTGGGGTTTGTGGCGCTTGTGGCCTGCCGCCCGCGCCTCAGCGTGTCTGGTTTGACACGTACCGGGCCACGATCCCGTCGGCGGCGCGCTGGTCCATCGACAAGGCGTACCACTCCGCCCGCAGCCGGGCACGTTCTTGCTCGGGCAGATCGCCGGGGGCGCCGAGCGCGGTGCGCCGGCGCCGCGAGGTGTCGTAGACGCCCAGCGCCACGCTCACCGAGAGGTTGAAGCTCTGGGTGAAGCCGGTCATGGGGATCGAGAAGCGCGCGTCGCAGGCCGCCTGCGCCACCTCGGTGAGGCCGTCGTGCTCGTTGCCGAAGACCAGCGCCGCGGGCTCGCGCACGTCGATGTCGGCGATGGTCATGCTCGCGCCCGGCACCGCCGCGTACAGCTTGAAGCCGCGCGCGTGCAGCGCGTCCGCGCAGGCCACGAACGCGGCGTGCCGCTGGATGGCGATCCACTTGTCGCAGCCCTGCGGCACCGCGGACGAGAAGCGGAACGACTCCTTCGACTCGACGACGTGCAGCTCGGACAGCCCGAAGCCCTCGACGCTGCGCAGCGCGGCCGCGCCGTTGTGCGGATCGTGCAGGTTCTCGAGCACCACGGTCAGGCCGGCGAGGCGCGCCGCGAGCACGGCCTCGATGCGGGCCTTGCGCTCCTCGGTCAGCACCGGGCCGAGCGCGGCGATGACGTCCTCGGGGGCGTGCACGGGGCGCGCCTTCACGGGCTCGCCGCCGCGCCTTCGGGCCGCGGCACCGGCTCGGGCTCGTCGTCGGCGAGCGGGTCGTCCTCGGGCTGCGGCTCGGTGCGCCGAGAGTTCTTCATGATCCGCTCGGTCTCCTTGCGGCACTTCTTGGCGTCGAAGTCGGCCGGGTATACGAACGTGAGCGGCGTCGCCAGCGCGAGCTCGTACTCGAGCGGCGTGATGCGCTCGCGCTCCATCATGAGCTTCAGGATGCGGCCGATCTTGGCCTCGGCCCAGCGCTGCAGCTTGTTGTCGCAGTACTGCAGGTGGCGCTTCTTGGGCCCGGGCAGGATCGACGAGAAGAACGCCGCCTCGACCGCGGTGATGTCGCGCGGCGGCTTGCCGAAGTAGTGGTACGAGGCGTGCCCGATGCCGTAGATGGCCGGGCCGAACTCGATGGCGTTCAGGTAGATCTCGAGGATGCGCTCCTTCTCCATGGTCTGCTCGACGTACCAGGTGAGGAACAGCTCCTGGAACTTGCGCGCCAGGGTCTTCTCGCGGTGCAGCATGAGGTTCTTGACGAACTGCATGGTGATCGACGACGCGCCGTACTTGAAGTAGCCGGCCTTCAGGTCCTTGACCAGCGCGGTGCGGAACTCGCTCACGATGAAGCCGCGGTGCTTGAAGAACATGCCGTCCTCGGTGGTCAGCAGGCTCTTGATGAGGTACGGCGAGATGTCGTTGTAGGCCACGAAGTTGGGGTTCGTCGGGCCGATGACGAACTTCATCCACTGGTCCTTCTCGACCTCGACCGAGTGCTCGAACTCGGCCAGGAACTTCTCGGTGTCGACGCCCTTGGGCGCCTTCAGCACCTTGCAGCCGTAGATGCCGACCGAGCCGCCCAGCTCCGTCGCGTCGAGGTTGCCCCAGTCGATGTCGACGGCCAGGTTGGTGGAGAACTTCCCTTCGAGCTGGAAGCCCTGCAGCCTGGGCGTGATCGCCGGGGGCAGCGCCCTGAGCGCCTTCTGGCAGGTCACCGTCGGCACGATCAGGCGCGCACGCAGGCGCGGGTGGGCGCGTGCGACCTCGGGCAAGGGCGGGCCGCCCAGGGGATCCGGGCCGCCGCCGTCGGTGCCGCCGGCCAGCGCCAGGTAGCCCTCGAGGCGCGCCTCGACGCCGCGGAAGTCGATGGTGAGCGCGTCGAGCTCGAACAGGCGCGCGCGCCGGTCGAAGCGACCCTTGATGGTGCCCACGAAGCCGAGGTCCTTGAGCGGCTTCTCGGCCATCCATGGGTGGTACAGGGTCAGCCCGTCCAGGTTGAGCTCGCCGGCAATGGACATCTCGTCGCCGGTCATCACGACGTCGAGGGACGCGCCCAGGCTGGTCTTCTCGGGCTGCAGCACCGCGGTCTTGGACAGCACCGGCGCCAGCTTGTCGAAGGTGAAGCGGTCGGCGCGCAGGTGCATCTCGCCGCGGTTCTGCGCGCGATCGAGCCAGCCGTCAGCGCGCCAGAGCGTGCCCTCGACGCCGCCGTAGCCGCCCTGCAGATCGAGCACGGCGCGGCTCGACGAGCCGCCTGCGTCGGGGTTGGCGGGCGCGATCGTGCCGGTGATGCCGGTCAGCGCGAGGCCGTGGTAAGGCGTCATCCGGCCGCCCGCGATCTCGACGCGCAGCGTGCCGCGCACGTCGGCTGCCTGCGCCGAGACCGCGACGCGCTCGGCGCCCGCGGACGCGCCGATCGACGTGCCCGCGGTGATCGTGGTCAGCGTGACCTCGAGAGCGCCGAGCGGATCGAAGCTGCCGGTGATGTCGTCGATGCCGGCGCGCACGCCGCGGCCCTGGTCGTCGATCTGCAGCGCGCCGTTCGAGAGCGTCGCGTGCTTGAAGCGCGGCGGGCGCGGCTTGCCCGGCGTGGCCGCCGGCTCCTTGCGCCGCTTGCGAAGCCGCTCGAGCACGTCGCTCCAGTTGTCCTGGCCGTCGGGCGTCGCAGCCAGGTGGACGACGGGTCGCTCGACGGTGAGCTCGCCGATGCGCAGCTCGCCGCGCACCGCCTTCCAGAAGTCGTAGTCGGCGGTGACGCGGTCCACGCGCAGGAGCGGCGCGTCCGCGGCGTCGAGCGGTCCGCGCACGGACAGCCCGGAGAGCACGACCCGGCCGCGGGTGACCTGGATGCTGTCGACGGCGATGTCGCGCCCGAGCAGCTTCTCGTAGCGCGGCAGCACGCGGCTGCGCACATACCAGTTACCGATGCGCGGAAAGGACACCCACAGGACCAGCGCTGTGGCCCCCAGCGCCAGCAGGGCCGCTCCCATATAGAGGAGGGGGCGTTTCAACGTTCCCGGAGTTTACACGACGCGCGCGGACGGCGCGCGGGGCGAGGCCGCGACGTGCGCGGACAGCGCGCGGGGTGAGGCCGCGGCGGGTGCCGCTACTGCGCGGTGCAGGTGACCACGAAGAAGACGTTGGCGGCCGCGTGCTTGCCCGCGCTCAGGATCTGGCTCGCGCCCGAGTCCTGGGTGGTGGTGCTGCGGTACATGCGCTTGCCCTTGGCGTTGTCGATGGTGACCTCGAGCTGCAGGCGATCCTTGTCGTTCTCGGTGGTGAAGCCCTTGAAGAGCAAGCTCACGTTCGCTGTGATCTTGACGTTCGCGCTGGCGTCCTTCGCGATCGTCACGGTCTTCGCCTCGGTCACCTTGAAGGTATCGAACGCCGAGAGCGGCGGCTGCTCCAGCTCGGCCTTCCACTTGTCCAGCTTGGCGTCGACGCTCTTCGTGCCCGACTTGGTAGCGTGGAACTCGATCACATCACACTTGGCTTCCTTGGCCTTCTTCGCGACGTTCTTGGCGACGTTCTTGGCGATCAGCACGCGGTACTTCAGCACGCCCATCTTGGGCGCCGAGTGCAGGACGTTCGTGCCCTCGCCGCGCGCGGAGCTCACGCCGCCGCCGGCGAGCAGGAGCAGTGCGGACAGCATGGCAGCCAGCGATCTCATATCGGACCCTCCGTCGGCGAATCGTCGGTCACCCAGATGACCGTCGTCGCGGGCTTGTCGGCGTTCTGGCCCGGTACCTGGAAGACCATGGCGGTGCCGCTCTGCACGTCGAGGTCGTCGACCTGCGTGTCCTCGGCGATCGCCGCGACGACATCGGACGGGCCGTCGGGCTGGACGGCCGGAGGCGTCACGTTCACGGTCACCGAAGGCAGCTGCTGGCGCGAGACCGCCGCGACCAAGAGCGCGCCCGCGGCGGCGCCGATCGCGCCGGTCATCACGTGGCTCCAGCGCGGCGTGAGCCCGTCGAGGAGGCCCTGCCAGAAGCCGGTCTGCGGCACCAGGCGGGTCGAGTCGGCGCGCGCGGCGGGCGATTTCTCGGGCGCGTCGCCCAGCTGGGCCTCGAGGCGTGCCCACGCGGCGGCCATGTTCGGCTCGACCTCGGCGGTCGCCTGCTCGTAGTGACCGCGCACGATCGTCGACAGCTCGGTGAGCGCCGCGACCTTGGCGCGCGCATCGGGCGAGGCGTCGATGCGCCCTTCCACCGCGCGCGCGTCCCGCGGCGCCAGCTCGCCGTCCAGGAATGCCATCAGCTCTTCGTCATCACGACGCGACACGGTCAAACCTCATGATCCTTGCGCGGCCCGAGCAGCTCGAGCAGGTGCTTCTGCATGTTCCGCCGCGCATGAAACAGACGGGACATGATGGTTCCCTTCGAGCACTTCATGACCTTGGCCATCTCTTCGTACGACAGCCCGTCCAGCTCACGCATCACCAGCACGGCGCGGTGGTTGGGGGTCAGCTTGGCGAGGCCCGCCTGCAGCTGATCGCGGATCTCCTTGCGCTGCAGCTCCTTGACCGGGTTGCCGCCGAGCAGCTGCGGGAGGATGGCCTCCTGCCCTGCGGGCGCGCCGTCCTCTTCCATGTGGGCGACGGCGTCGTCGTAGTCCACGGTGGGCGAGCGGTTCTGCTTGCGCAGATGATCGATGGCGACGTTCATGACGATCCGGTAGAGCCATGTGTAAAAGCTGGCATTTCCCTCGAAGCCGTCGAGGTGGCGGTGGGCCTTGAGGAAGGCCTCCTGGACCACGTCGGCGGCGTTGTCGGGGTTGTGCACGACCCCCAGCGCGAGGCCGTAGGCGCGGCGGTGGTAGCGGACGAAGAGCAGGCGAAAGGCGTTACGGTCGCCTCTCTGGCACCGTGCCACCAGCTCGCGATCGTCATCATCCGCGTCACCCGCTTTGGCCTCCTGCGGGATCGACGTGGGCCCCTGCCGCTTATTCACCGCGCGGGAGATTAACAGAATTCAGAAGTGCCCGCCGCGCGTGGATTTTTTGCGGGTCGAGCCCGGCTTGCCGGTGCCGCCGCGACCGGCCGGCGGCTTTCCCGCCGGCGGCGGCGTGGTCGCCCTG
Organism: Haliangiales bacterium; assembly: GCA_046595695.1. GTDB lineage: Bacteria > Myxococcota_A > Polyangia > Haliangiales > SHYZ01 > JBKJOI01. Next base: position 9,022 of record JBKJOI010000747.1, read on the forward strand.
GGCTCGTCGGGCACGATCGGGGTCTCGAGCAGCGCCACCAGCGCCGCGGCGCGGACCTCGAGGCAGTCGTTGTCGGGCCGCGCCTCGGCCATGCGCACCGCGGTCAATGTCTTGGGATCCTTGAGCTTCTCCAGCTGCTCGAGGACCTCGAGGCGCTTCTCACAGGAGGGCGTCTGGTGCAGGTCTCGCGACAGCTTGGCCGCGCGTGGCACGCGGTCGGCGTAGCCGAGGGCGACCAGGCGGTCCGCCGCGCTCTGCCGCTGCTCGAGCGTCTCGCCCTCGCCCGCCTGCCCGGCGAGCCGGTCGACCTCGATCTTTACGTCGGGCGGCGGCGCCGCGTCGCTCGCGGGCGCGCCACCGGCGAGCGGCACGAACGCGCCCGTGCCGCTGCGGGCGCCGCTGCCGGCGACCGCGGCGATGACCAGCAGGAGCAGCAGCACGCCGGCGCCCGCGGCGTACGCGATCCAGCGCCGCTTGCGCGCGGCCAGCTGCTGGCGCGAGAACACCTCGGTCTCGAAGGCGCGGCTCGCCGCCATCAGCACCGGGTGCGCCGCGGTGCGCAGCTCCTCGATGTCGAGCGCGGCGAGGAACTCGCGCGCCGCGGCGAAGCGCTCCTGCGGGTCCTTCTCGAGCGCGCGCAGGATGACGCTCTCCAGCGCCGCCGGGATCTTGGCGTCGGGCGCGACCTGGCTGGGCGGCCTGGCCTCCTCGGTGATCGCGCGGCGCACGATCGCGTAGGCGTCGTCGTCGGCGAACGGGCGCACGCCGGTGACCATCTCGTAGAGCACGACGCCCACCGAGTACAGATCCGAGCGCGGGTCGTTCTCGCCCTGGCCGAGCAGCCGCTCGGGCGCGATGAAGTCGGCGGTGCCGAACACGGTGCCCGCCTTGGTCTCGACGCGCGGGCCCACGGTCGTGCCGCTGATCATCTTGGCGATGCCGAAGTCGATGATCTTGGCCATCTCGGCGCCGGCCTGCCGCTTCGACAGCATGACGTTGGCGGGCTTGAGGTCACGGTGGATGATGCCGAGCTCGTGAGCGCGCGCGAGCCCGCGCAGCAGCTGGCGCGCGATCTCGGTGGCGCGATCCCACTCGAGGCGCTTGCCGCCGCCGACCAGCTCGGACAGCGGCTGGCCGTCGATGAGCTCCATGACCAGGTAGAGCTGGCCCTGCGGCGTGCGCCCGAAATCGCTGATGCCGACGCAGTTCGGATGATCGAGGCGCGCCGCGGCGATGGCCTCGGCCTCGAAGCGCGTGGCCATGTCGGCGTCGATGGCGACCTCGGGCAGCAGGATCTTGATGGCGACACCCTTGCGCAGGAGCTGGTGCTCGCCGCGGTAGACGGTCGCCATACCACCGGTGCCGAGTCGTTCGACGACCCGGTACCGGTCGCCGACGACGGTGCCGATCAAGGAGTCCACCTGGCGATTATGCCTCAGGCGGCGCGGACCGCACTCGTGGACGTCAGGGCAGGGTGCTCGAGGCCCCGATTCTCCAGGGAATCCGGGGGCGACATCCGCACGGTTTGCGCTGCCGCCCGCCGCCCCGTGCAAAACTCCCGCTGCCATGACCCCGGACACCTCGCTTCCCTTGTTCTTGCGGCTCATGGACGAGCTTCCGGTCGGCGTCGTGCTGCTGGATCGCGAGGGCCGGGTGGTGCACTACAACCAGGCCGAGGAGCGCCTGGCGGGTCGCTCACGTGACCGCACGGTCGGGCGCGAGTTCTTCATCGAGGTCGCCCCGTGCATGAACGTGCAAGAGATGGCCGGACGCTTCTTCGACGGCATCGGCCGCACGCCGCTGGCCGCCAAGGTCGAGTTCGCCTTCCCGTTCCCGGCGCTCGATCGGCCGCGCGAGGTCCTGGTCGAGCTGCGCTCGTTCGAGTTCGACGGTGCGCCCTACGGCTGCCTGTTCGTCGAGGACGTCTCGGCGCGGCGCGGCGCGCGATCGATCGGATGAAGGACAACCTCAGCCAGATGCTGGTGCACGACCTCAAGAACCCGCTGTCGGTGATCTCGTCGAACATCGGCTTCATCGAGGGCCGCCAGGCGCTGCATCCACCCGACGAGGCGGTGATCGAGGCACTCTCCGACACGTCGATCGCGGCGACCCGGCTCCACACGATGCTGCTCACGCTGCTCGACGTCTCGCGCCTCGAGACGCAGACGATGCCGCTGCGCCGCAACCTGATCGACCTGCGCACGATCGCCGGCAACGTCGCGCGCGGATGCGAGGCGCTGGCGCGCGTCCGCGGCATCACCCTGTCGCTGGCTCTGCCCGCCTCGGCCGTCGAGGCCTTCGTGGACGCCGAGCTGGTCCGGCGCGCGCTCGACAACCTGGTGGAGAACTCCATCCGCTACGCGCGCCGCTCGGTGCAGGTCGGGGTCACCCGGCTCGAGGACGGCGGCGCGGGCGTGCGTGTCGTCGACGACGGCCCCGGCGTTCCCGCGGCGCTGCGTGAGGCGGTCTTCGAGAAGCACGTGCAGGTCCAGGACGGCGGCGAGCGCCGCGACAACCGCGGCCTCGGCCTCACGTTCGTGCGCATGGTCGCGCGCAGCCACGGCGGCGAGGCAACCTGCTCGTGTCCCGCGGGAGGCGGCTCCCTATTCACGATGGTGTTCCCGCCAGCGGGCCAAAATTCGAGCGAAGCTCAAGGAACTGGGAAGTAAAGGGGGGTCCGGTGTACCCTCCCCTCGGAGGTTTTCTGAATGGCTAATGAAGTCGAACGTTTGGTTCGCGAGTTCACCAGCAAGCTCGAGTCGGTGATCCGCGCGCAGGTGGTCGCCGAGATCGACGCCGTGGTGCGCAGCGCCGTGCACGGCGTCGCCGGGGCACGCTCGGTCGGACGCACCGCGGCACGTGGCGCGCTCAAGGTCACCGCCGCGCGCAGCGACGGCAAGCGTACGCCCGAGGAGATCGAGAAGATCGCGGCCAAGCTGCTCGCGTACATCGGCGCGCACCCGGGGCAGCGCTCGGAGCAGATCGCCGACGCGACCGGGCTGGCCACGAAGGAGCTCTCGCTGCCGATCCGTCGGCTGCTCGAGGACAAGAAGATCAAGGCGGCGGGCAAGGCACGCGGCACGACCTACACCGCCAAGTAGGAAGGCGCCGCCGCGCCGCCGCGCGGACTATTTCGTGGGCGCGGATGCCGCGGGTGCCGCGGGTGCGGGCGCCGTGGGTGCAGCCGCAGACGAGGGCGCGAAGATTCTCCGCGTAGAAGCCCTTCGCGGCCTGCCACGAGCGCGCATCGGCCTTCGCGTTGTACGCGGCGCCCTTGCCGTTGTCGTTGCCCACGGCCGGCACCGTGAACGCGTGCACCGCGCCGCCGTACGCGACC
>JBKJOI010000757.1:0-12310 GCA_046595695.1 Haliangiales bacterium
CGTCGCCGCTGGCGCCGAGGCGCAGCTCGAGCGGCAGCTCGCGCACGACGGCGTCGGCGCGGCCGCCCCACGAGAGGTCGGTTTCTGCGCCCCAGCGCAGCGAGGACGAAAGGCGCAGCCACAACGGTTCCACGCCCAGGCGACGCGCCCACGCGAGGGTCACCTGAGCGCGCTTACCGACGTCCGAGCTGTCGACGTCGCGCTCGCCCACGTCCTCGCGACCGACGGCAAGCTCGGCGCTGAGCGTGCCCAGGGCACTGGCCGGCGGGGCTGGTGCTCGCGCCTCGATAAACGCCAGCGCCGGCGGCAGCGCCGGCCATGCCAGCGGCTCGCGCGTGGCCGCGAGCTCGGCGCGCTGCCACAACCGCGCGGTGGGCGCGCGCGTCTTGTCGCGGGCGTCGACGCGCATGGCAAGCCGCACCACCGCGGTTCCGGTGGGCGGCCGCGCGCTCACGCGGTACGCACACGCCTCGGGCAGCAGCAGGTGGGTGGTGACGGCGGGGCCGACGGTGATCCCGCGCCCGGCCGCGCCGCGCGCGGTGGAGCTCGGGGCGGTGTCGAGGGTCATCGCCTTCGTGACGGGGGCCGCACCCGCGCAGACCGCGCGTAGATCGAGGTGCGCGGCCTTGCCGCCATGCAGCGATCGCGCCTCGACCCACAGCGCCGTGGGGCCGAGGACCGTGATGGCGACCGGCTGCACTGACGTCGCGGTGTAGGCCAGCTCGGAGCGGTGACGCTCGATCGCGTGCCGCCCAGGGCGCGCGGCGAGGTCGGCGGCAGGCGCCAGGCTCGTGGGCAGCGCGCGATCGCTGACGAAGCGCACCGAGGCCAGGTGGTCGAGGCTGCGCCGCGCGAGCTTGACCTGCACGCGGTGGCGACCTACCCCCAGCCGGCCGGCGCCGAGCACGTGCACGCGCGAGGACGCGAGCACGAGCGTCCGCGGCGGCTCCTGATCCACGATGACGGTGAGGGTGCATGCGGACGCGACCTCGGGCGCCGCGCCCACGCGCACCGGCTCGCAGAAGACCTCGGACTCGAGCGTGGTCGGCTGCTCCAGCTCGATGTCGAGCACGGCGCCCTGCCCGGGCAGGAGGAGCTGCGCCTGGGCGGGGTCCCAGGGCGTCGGCACCAGCGCGCGCTGTACCAGGGCGAGCGGACCTGGGGGCACCGAGTCTCCGTCGAGGATGAGGCGCTCGACGCCGGCGCTGGCCTCGACGTGGCGGATGGCGGACCAGGTGCTGCGTGCGGCAGCCAGGAGCAGGGCGGTCCGGATCCGCGGGTGCGCCAGTCGCGCGGCCAGGGCTTCGGCGAGGCCATAGGCGAGAGGTGCCACGCCTGGGTAGGCGCTGTCATCTGCGCTCGAGAGGTGACGCTCGAGCAGCGCGAGTGCTTCGAGCCCTACCTGCCAGCTGTCGGTGAGCTGGTAGAGCCGCACCAGCGCCACACCCGCCTCGGCGTCGCGACCAAGGGCAGCCTGGAGGCGGGCCTCGGCGTACGCGCCCAGCACGGTGGCCGCCGCCGGCGCGCGAGCGCGCCACGCCCCGATCGCCGCCGCCGCACCCTCTTCGCGGAAGCGGCGCCACACGGCTACCAGGTCGGCCACGTCCTCATCGGGGGCGAGACCCAGGATGGCGGGCGTGATCGGCACGGGTTCGGCGACGGCGAGGCCCACGGGTAGGTGCCCGGGATCGGCGACGTCGGCGAGGCGGGACAGCAGCGTCTCGACGCGCGGCGTGAAGGCGGGATCATCGGCAGCGCCCTGCCAGAGGGCGCGCAAGAGGTCCTGGCGCGCGAGATCCGCGAAACCCAGGTCGAGGAGCAACGCGGCCCGCTCGAGGCGGAGTGCCAGGTCGTGAGGCGTGGCGAGTAGCGCGTGACTGGAGGCCGCCAGGTGGGCGAGCGATCGAGGCGCCGCGGAGTCAGCGGGCGCCGCCATCGCCGCGTCGCTCGGCGCAGCCGGTGCGGAGCGTGCTGCCGTCCGAGGTGGCTCGGTGGCGCGGCGAACCGCCACGGACGCCACGAGCCCACGCTGCGCCTCGTCCTCGAACCAGATCTCCTGCGTCCCCGGCGGCAGTTGCAGCACGAAGGTGACGCTCCCGGATACCGGGCCGGGCGCATCGATCGGCCGGCACCCCGGATCGACGGTGTCGGCGCGCAGCTCCAGCCGACGCGATGGCCCGACATCGGTCCGCAGCCAGACGACGCCGGGCGTAGAAACGACAGGTGATAGGACGCGGAGCTCGATACGCACCAGACCGACCAGCTGGGGCGCGGGCAGCGCATAGCGCACCGGCCGGCCTTGGAAGCGAATGGGCCAGTAGCGGCGCAGCGACGTGCTCTCCGGGATCGGCGCGCGCGTGACGGGCGGCAGGGAGGCGAAGGCCTGCAGGTCCGGGGGCCCATCCACGCGCAGCTCGTGCGCGCCCGCCGCCAGCGCGACCTCCCATGGGTCCACGTCGGCACTGGCGAGGCCCCGCCACACTTGGCCATCGACGCGCAGCGTGATCGGGCCGGGCTGGCCCGCCGTCGTCACCACGTAGAGCCGGAGGAGGGCGGGCGCGGCGGGTTGCGACGGCGCGGCGGGTGCCGTGAAGCGCCAGGCGCGCCCGAGCGGCACGCGCCAGGCCGCGTCGTCTCCGCGCGCGCTGGGATCTACGGGCTGAGACCGCTCGGGGCTCGTCTCGAGCCAGCTGAACGCTGTGGGTGCCGCGGCGAGAGGGTCGTCCGCCGTCGCCGGTGCCAGTCGCGTCCACGCCGAGGCACCGCGCCACAGCGCCAGGTAGCGGCGGCGCACGTCGGGATCCACGGGGGCGGCGCGGAAGGCGAGCTCCATCGCGGCGAGCGCGCGGCTGCGCAGCCGCTCGAAGCCGATCGCCGGCGGCAGGAGCTCGGCGGCACGCGTCAGCCAGGCAGCGGGCGGCAGCGCCTCGGCCGAGCTGAAGAGCGGGCGCACCGCGCCGGCGCGCCCGGCCGCGGTGAGGCCCGCGGCGAGCTCGAGGCGCACCCACCAGGCGAGCGGCGAGGCGTGGGTGCCCAGGAGCGATGCCCCGGTGGTCGCCGCGGTCGCGGCCGCAGGGCTCGGGTGATCGGCGACGACGAGCGCGAGCGCCACGGCCCGGAGCAGTGGCGGTAGCGCTCGCGCTTCCGCCGTCAGCGTCTCGGGCGCACCATCGAGCATGTGCGCGATGAGCCCGCGCACCAGCGCCCCGCCCGGAGACGAATCGGCGCCCAGCTCACGCCGCGCTCGCTCGAGCCAGTCACCCACGTCGGCCTCACCGCGCCAGCTCTCGAGCAGTCGCGGGCGCCGCCTGGCCGCGATCACGCGCAGGAGCGTCGGGCCGCCCGCGAGGTCGAGGGTGTACGTGTGCCGGCCCGGGGCCAGGGCGACCACCAGCTCGGCGCGTCGCCCGACGAGCCAGCGGTCCGCGGTGGTGACCGGCACACGCTCGGGGAAGGCGACCGGCGTGGCCGACGACGGGACGAGGGCCACCTCGGGCGCCAGGAGCACGCGGCCGAGCGAGCGCGTCGCCCGCTGGACGTGCAGCCCGACGTCCGGCGTGGGGGCGCTCTGGCCTGGCGCGAGCAGGCGCCGCGCCTCGATGCGCAGGACGCCCGGACCTTCGAGCTCGACCTGGTACTGCGCGCCCGCCGCTGGCGTGATGCGGTAGCTGCCCCCCCAGGCCTCGTCGTCACCGCCGCGCACGGGGGTGACCTCGCGGCCGATCGGCGTGAGCTGCGCGTCGACGCGTGTGACGACGAAGTAAGGGGCGAGCAGCGGGCGGAGCAGCGCGAGCTGCTCGAGCGCCGAAGCCATGCGCCACGCACGGACTGCCGCGGCGCGGCGCCTGGAGTGGGGAGTCATCGCAACGATCCGTGCACCCAGCTCGGCCTCGGCCTCGAGGTGCAGGCGTAGCGCGGCCGCTCCCGCGACCGCGGGTAAGTGTGGGGAGACGCCGCCGGCGTCGATCCAGCGCATGACCTCCCGGCGCGCGGTTTCCCAGACGAGCCGACCCTCGCGCCATCCCACCCGCTCCACCAGCAGCCGCATCGGCCGCGCGGCGTCGATGAACCACACGTCGCCCGTGCCGGGTGGCTCGACCAGGAGCGTCACGCCGGGCGCCACGGGCGTGCCCGGCTCGTCGAGCACCGCCCACGCGCCCTCCGATCCTGCGACCCGGGCAAAACGTGGCGATGCCGCCCCCGGCGCGCTCCGTGACTCCGCGGTGTCGAGCTCGATCAGGCGCACGCGCACGATCTCGAGCGGATCGATCCAGAACGCCGCGACGCGCCCCGGCCCATCCTCCACGATGCCGCTCGTCTCGGGCACCTCCACGGGCACGTAGGGCGCGACGCCAGTGACGCGCGCGGGTGTCACGGGGAAGCGGACCGGCTGCGGCAGCCAGACCTGCCCCTCGGCGAGCTCGGCACGCGGATCGGCTGGCCCGTGCAGATCGTTCGCCCCGCGTGCCACGTGCAGGGTACCCGAGGAAGGTGCGCCGAGTGCCCCGGCGCAGGCGAGCACCAGCGTCAGCACGAGGCGAGCGCGTCGATTCACGGCGCCCCATCGCCGCGAGCACCGTCGGCGCTGTCGAGCGGAGCGTCCGCCTCCGGGCCAGCCCCGGGCACCAGCGGCTCGAGCGCCCCACGTAGCAGGAGCGCACCGAATCGGCGCAGCTCGGCGTCGTCGCCGCGCATCTGTTGGCGCAGGTCCGCTGCTACTTCGACGTGTACGAACTCCACCTTCGCGAGCGCGCGCAGCGTCCTGCCCTGCACATTGGTCGTCGCACCCAGCCGGCTCGTATCCTCAGGGAAGCGCTCGACGCCGACTCCGTAGGCCTCACGCAGCCGCGCAGCGACATGTGTGCTACGTGGGCTCGAGCCCTCGCGCCGGCCCGCGCTCACGACGATCGTGGCGCGCCCTCCGGATCCGGCCCCGACCTCGTCTCCACGGTCGTCGTCGACCCCGAGCTTGTCCTCGTCCTCGGCGGCGCCCGCGAAGCCGTGCAGCTGGAGCACGACCAGCGCTCCGGCATTCTCGGCCACCCTTGCGGTGGCCACGTTGAACAGGTGTTCGGGGTTGTGGCACACGTCGGCGGGGCTGTCGCGTCGCTTCTGCTTCTGCCCGGGCGTGGTCACGTAGCGATGGATCGTGTTGGTGAAGAAGGCGCGTGGCCGCGGCCCCGGACCGGGCGCGAAGAAGAGACGCGCGGCGATCGCGCCGGTGCCGACGTCGTAATAGGCGTGGGGCGCCTGGAGCAGGAGCTCAGGCGTGCCGGTGGGCGCGCCGGGCGTGACGTGGAAAAAGTACGCGCCGGCGCCGCGCGCGGCATCCCTGGCCTCGAGGAGCGCCCAGAAGACCTCACCATCGATTCGCCAAACCTCGAGGCGAAAGCCGGCCGCGCGCGCGCGCCCCGGCCAATCGGCCTGCCATCTACCGCCGCGGGCGTTGGCCAGCAGCGAGGGCACCAGCGTCTCGATCAACGCTCGCTCGGCGAGAGTGGTGGCCTGAAAGGCCGCGTCGCGGCCGGGCGCCCAGATCTCGCGTACGACGTCCTCGAGCATGAGGGTCCTCTCTGCGACCAAATCGCCTGCGACCGGCGCCGCACGGGTAGAGCAGGAGCACGCCGGTGCGGCCGCCAGCGCGAGCAGGAGCAAGACCGTTCGGTTACTCATCGCCTTCTTCATACTCCTGGTAGCGAAACTGCTCGGCGCGGTCTTCCGGTCGGGGCCGCGGGCCGAGCATGAAGAACCGTGCCCAGTGCTTGCCTGCGCTCGGGCCGCGCCGGCGGGTCTCGATGGTGTGCACGCCCGGCGCGACGTCCGCGCCGAGCACGATGGGCACGACCCGAGCGTAGCCGGCCGAGCCCGACTGGTAATCGGCCAGGATGGGCCGCTCGCGCCCGGGAGTCGCCGCGGGCAGCAGCACGACCCGCCGAGCGAGCGTGAACCGCTCGACGGGCACACCTTCGAGGCGCGCCGGCTGGCCGCCGTCGATCACGATCTCCAGCGTGGTGGATGGCGCAGCGGCGGCTCCGGGTGCGAACACGATCATGTTGACGACCAGCGCCTCTCCGCGACGCTTCGTGACGCGCAACCGCAGCGGTCGGGCATCGAGCGCGTACACGGTGCGCAGGCGCTCCACGGTGCCGACGACAACCGGCGGCTGATCCACGAGCAGCCGCACCTTGGCGCCACCCGAATCGACCTCGACGGTATGCACACCTGCGGGCACGCGAGGCAGCCTCCACGCCCCACGCGTGGTGGTCAGGCGCAGCGTGGCCGCGGGCGCGCCGTCGATGCGCAGCGTGACCGACTTGCCCAGACTGGCCTCGGGCTCGCCCAGCACCCAGTATCGAACGCGCGCGGGTGCCGCCGAATTCCGGCCGAAGTCCAGCCGCACCGGCTTGCCAGGCGACAGCGGCGTGTAGCTGCCGGGCGCCCATTCCGCCGCGGCGGCACGGGCGCGCGCGAGCTCGAGAGGTTCGAGGATTGGCTGCTGCTCGGCGCTCCCGGCCGGCGTGAGCGCTATCATCGTTCCATCGGCACCGATCTCCTCGGGATCGGATCGTTCGACCGGCTGGAGACGGACCTGCGCGAGCAGCACAGCCCCGCGCCCGCTGGCCGCGAGCTCATCTGAGTTCTCGGGACGCATCGCGAACCACGTCTGCGCCTCGAGCGGCGCATAGCGCCAGGTGTTCGCCTCGCCGACCTCGGCGGCGTAGGGCGGCGCGAAGCGTTCGCCTTCGTCACCGGGCAGCATCGTCAGCAGGCGAACGGCGGTGGGCGCTGTCGAGGTCAGGCTGACGCGCCGCGCGCCACGCGGGACGATGAGGCGGAAACTGATCGGCTCGGCGACGTCGATGAGCTCGCCGCTCGCAAGCACGACCCGCTCGAAGAGCGCCGGCGTGGCCACGATGGGCACGGTCTGGCGTGCCAGCACGCGGCCGGCGGCGTCGCTGATCTCGTAGGCCACGGTGAGCTCACCGCTGGCCGACGAGGTGCGCGTACCCGGCGTTCCGAGGGCGCGCACCTCGACGCGCAGCACGCGCGCCATCACGTCGGGTGGGCCGTCGACGGCGGCCCAGATCGCCGGCCCGTCGGGCCCGGCAACGAACGCAGGCAGACGACGCAAGTCGGGTACGATCAGCTCGCCGTCGTCGGCGACGCGAACCTGCACGTCACCAAAGGCGGCGCCTGCGCGTGCGCTTGCACGCACGCGCACGGGCACGGATGCATTGGTGGCCAGGCGTATGCTTTGCACGCCCTCGGCCAGCTGGAGCGTCACCCGCGTCGCGGCTGCGTCGCCACCGACGCGCCAAGGACCCCCGAGTGCCACGGGTCCGACGCGCGTGAGGGTCGTGATGGTGAGCGTCGCGGCCTCGGCCGCACCGACCTCGAGCGTGAGCGCGCCCGGGCCGTTCACCTGGATAGCCGCCGGATGAAGCCGATCGATCGCGAAGCCTGATTCCTCGGCGACTGCGAGCATGGGCACGCGAAATCCGGAAAAGAACACCTTGCGCGTCTCGTAGTCGTCTCCCTCGGCGCCGTGCGCCGGGACGCGTTTCCAGACCGTACGCACGAGCGCGAGTTGCTCGGATGCACGTAGCTGGCGCCACGGCGTATAGCTGAGGCCGCCAACCAGCTCGCTGCGCTCGGTCGGCGACATCGCAGCGAGCGCCAGCTCGCGCTTCACCGCGCCACGGCTGGAGCTCTGGTAGACACGCAGCAGCGCCTCGGGCGCCGCGCCGTCGATGAGGCTCAGCTCCAGCAGGGCGTCGGCAGGCAGGCCGTCGGGGAGCTCGAGCTCCAGGCTGCGGTCGTCGCTCAGCTCGGCATCGCGTGCCAGCGTGAAGGCGTTCTCGTGCAGCCACACGCCGTCCTCGAACCAGGCCTTGCTCTGGCGCGAGCGCACGTAGATGTCGCGCACCCACAGCTCGTGGCCGTCGGCGAGGACGCGCGCACGCATGCCGTAGTCGATGGTGCGTAGCGGATCGTAGGCACCGTGCGGGGGCAGGACCGCGTGGGTCAGCAGGCGCACGACGCGCGCACCTGACAGGCGAAAGCGCGGCCCGCGGTGGGGAAAGACCCGGTAGTACACGACCAGGTCGGCCTCGCGGTACTTGCGCTCGAGCTGCGACACCGCGGCGCGGCTCGTCCGCACCACGAGGGCAACGCTGCCACCGAGCAGCGCCAGCACCGCGAGCAGCACCAGAACCGGTTTGACCGAGCGGCTCATGGTGTTGTCGCGAGCGGCCGATGGCCGATGAGCAAGATCGTGCCGGTGCGACGGAAGAGGTGATCATCCACGCGCGCCTGAGCTTCGGCACCGGCGCCCACGACCGCGGATGTGGTCTCTCTCGCCCGCGCGTCCAGCCGCACGAGCGCCCGCTTGACGTGGCGCCCTGCGCGCATTTCTATGAACAGGAAGGTGGTCGCGCGCTCGGCGTCCCAGATCGCGCGGATGCTCAGATCCCGGCGCGCCGCGGCGCCGCGCATCAGCTCGCGCGCCAGGTGGACGTTCTCGGTGTGCGCGAAGCGCCGCGCCACCTCGACGAGCGCGTCGAACGCGGCGAATGTGCCCAGTTCCTCGTCGGCCGCGCCGACATCGAGCGGTGGTGCGAGCAAACTCGTCCGCGCGCTGCCCGCGATCACGGGCAAGCCCGCCCGCTCGAGGCGTTCGTGCACCCCCTCGCCCGGTGGGCCGGTGAACGACTGTCGCACCGACTGACCCACCCAGAGCACCGCGACCGCGGGTCCGCCCAGCCGGCGCGAGAAAAGCAGCTGGGCGCTCTCTCCTCCGCCGAGGCCGATGAGCTCGAGCGAGCCATCGGCGTAGCGGCGCGAGTTGCCCACCCAACCGAGCGCGCTCCCATCCACCAGTGCGGCGATGCGCGGCGGCACCTGCTCGGCGGTCAACACCGGATATCCGAGCCCGACGACCACATCGACATCGATGGGCCGCCACGCCGCCAAACCGCGGAGCTGGACGACGGCGCCCGACGGTGAGCTCGCCAGATCGCGATGAATCGCCTGGTGGATGGCCTGGAGCGGCGTCGCCGCGTCGTCCTCCTGGCCGTCACCGGCGGCCTCGGGCGTGTCGCCAGCAACCAGCAGCGCCTGAGCCTCGGCGCGCACCCATAGCTCGACGGCGAGGCGCCAGGTACCGATCTCGCCGGGCTGTGGCACCTCGAACACCAGCGGCGCCCCGCGTGCCGCCCGCACCACCAGCGTGCCCCATGAACGGCGCGGCGCACCCGTTGCGTCGGTGAGCACCCATGCGCCCAAGCCTGGGCCGGCGCCGTCGGTGAGGTGCAGGAGCCGGTAGTCGATCGTGCGCGCCAGCTGATCGATCAGGCTCAGCTGCGCCAGCCGAGGCGCGCCGTCGCGGCTGCCGGGCAGCGCGAGCACGGCGGGTACCAGCACCTCCTCGAGGAAGCGCAGCTCGCTCGGAGATGGCGGCGCGTGGTGCGCGGCCACGCGTCGGCCGGCCGCATCGCGCGGATCCTCGAGCGCACCATGCAACCAGGTGGCGACGTGCACGTCCGCCAGTGACGTCGTGGCTTCGTTCTTCCCCTCGGCGATGACGCCGAGCATGGCTGCGGGTGAGGCGCGCAGGACCGCGAGCGGCGGGGGATCGCCCCAGCCGAGAGCGGCGATCGGCGGGCGCGCCCAGCGGAGCTCGACACCGCCCGGCCACAGCTCGGGTAGCTTCACGCCGCGCGGCAGCTCGCCTTGCACATGCAGCACCACGGCAGCACCCACGTTGACATCGGTGCGCAGCTGCACGAGCGAGGCGCCCGTGCCCGAGGCCGCCGCTTGCGCCAAGCGCGCGTGCGCGACCGCGAAGGGCGTAGGCCCGGTGCCTCTTCCAGCGTGCGCCACGCCGGCCCCTCGATCGACGCCGCTCACGAGCACCGCGCGGCAGCGAATCTTTGCGCACAGGATCGCCGCGGCCTCGGCCGTGGGCGCCTCCGCGAAGGGATGCGGGACCTCGAGCACGGGCCCGGGCGCGCCGGGCACGAGTACCGCCGTATCCCAGCCGCGCTGAAGGTTCAGGTTCTCCTCCTGTTCGAGGAGCACGAACGCCGGGGTGCCGCCGATCGGCTCGGCAAGCGGCCGCAACTGGAGGCCGAGCCGGCGCGCCGCTTGCGAGAGCGGCTCGGGCGCAGGGTCGCCGGCTGGAGGTTGCGCTGCGAGCCAGCGCTCGATCCCTATCCAGAGCTCGGCGTACTCGTCGAGCTCGGCGGCGGAAAATACGTCGCGCGTGACGTCCAGTTGCACGCGTACGTGCGCCAAGGCCATCGCGCCCAGGGCGCTGCGCGCGAGCCGGGTGGTTTGCGGCGCGCGCGGGCTGCCGACCGCGGTACGGGTGGCGTCGCGTGGCGTCAGCTGTTCCAGGGCCCACCCCACACCGCTGCCCACACCAAAGCCGAGCAGCGACGTCAGCAGGCTGGGCAGGACGACCCGCCCGATGACCTTCTTCTGCAGCATCTTGACCGCGAGCAGGCTGGGCAGGAGGTAGCCGAAGCCGAACAACTCGGTGACGTTCAGCCGCGGGAAGCGAGTGCCCACTGCCCACGCGAAGACGTACTCGATAGAGAAGCCGAGCGAGAAGACCACGATGGTCTTGCGCGGCCCCTCCAGGTTGAGCGTGCGAATGAAGGGCAACCCGGTCACCAGCTTGGTGGCGAAGACGAGCGCCGTCGCGACGATCACCGTCGTGAGCACCGTGAAGGGGTTGAACCAGGCAAGAGCCAGGAGCGCCGGCACCAGGATTCCGTTGTAATCCCAGCCGTAGTGCAGGTTGAAACGCGATGCCAGGAGCGCGCCGCTCAGGAGCACCATGTAGGCCTTGGGGCTGGCCAGGAAGTCGAGCGCAACATTTTCGTACGTGAGGCGCAGTTGCGAGAAGGAGAGGTTGGTGTAAGGCAGGAGCAGCAGCGTCAGCACCAGGTAGGTGATGAGCACGGGCACCCCTATCTGGAACAACCCGCGCGGCACGTCGAGCTTCCAGAAAGCGTTGGCGACGAGCGGTACGAGCACGAGGCCGATCGAGAAGAATCCGCCCTCGAACTGGAGCGTCGTGCCGAAGGTCGCGTCGATCCATCGGAGCCCCGACGGAAACAGCCAGAGCTCGCAATGCTGGCGCACCAGCACGCTGAACAAGACAATCAAGAAGAAGCGTTCTCGCCCGAAGAACTGCGACCATGCTCCGGTAGCAGCCAGCTTGTCCGAGAAGAAGCGTGTCAAGACGAAGGTGAGCACGGCCTCGACCATGAGCGCGACACCGGCCTCCGGGAAGATCACGAAGATCGACGCCAGGTAGCCGGGCACGACCAAGCCGACGAAGACCCACCCGAAGCACTCGGTCAATACCAGCAGCACCACCAGCCCGACCAGGACCGCGGTCAGGATGGACTGGTCGAGCCCGCGCGGGGGCAGGAGTTGCACGACGTCCATGTCAGCGGCCTGGCGTAGGGGATGAACGGATCATCGCGGGCGCGATTATCGCACCTTTGCTGGGCGGCTGCCTCGGTCGCTCGCAGACGTTCAGCCCGCGATGCGGCCGTCGCGAAGGTGCACGCGCCGCGCCCCCAGCGCGTCGGCGAAGCGCAGGTCGTGCGTGGCCACCAGCACGATCGCGCCCGCGACGACGCGCTCGCGCAGCAGCCCCGCGAGCATGTCGACGCCGTCGGGATCGAGGCCGTTCGTCGGCTCGTCGAGCACGAGCAGCGTCGGGTCGCCCACGAGCGCCGCGGCGAGGAACGCGCGCCGCCGTTGCCCGAGCGAGAGCGCGTGCGTGCGCCGCTCCAGCAGAGGCGCGGCGCCCACGCGCTCGAGCAGCGCAGCCGGCGGTGGCTCGGCGAGCTTGAGCGCGGCGCACAGGCGCAAGAGCTCGCGCACCGTCAGGTGCGGCAGCGCGTCGCAGTGCTCGGGCACGTAGCCGAGCTGGCGCCGCGCCGCACCGTCGGGCGCGAGCAGCGAGGCGCCGGCGAGCGTGACCTCGCCCGCGTCGGCCGCAAGCACCCCGGCGACGATGCGCAGGAGCGTCGACTTACCGGCGCCGTTCTCGCCCAGCAGCGCGGTCAGCGAGCCGCTCGCGGCGTCCAGCTCGGCGGCGACGAGCACGGCGCGGCCGGCGAGCCGCTTCGCCACGCCCGCGAGGCGCAGGGTCATGTGAGCTCCTCGACCGGAGCCGGCGGCAGCTCGGGCGCGACCTGCGCGCGCGCCGCCTGGGCGGCCAGCAACCCGCCGCCGAGGGCGGCCACGAACCCGACCACCGGCGCGCCCAGCAGCGCCGCGAGCGTCG